>CAIXHD010000465.1 GCA_903919065.1 uncultured Bacteroidota bacterium | reverse complement strand
GTCGGCTTTCCATGGTGCGCCTTTCATGATGGCGTCATGGGTTTCCTGGGTGATTTCAACGGCATTCAGACCGGTACCGTGACCTTCAATCTGGCTGATTTCCGGAGCATCTCCGAAAGTTCCCTGAATGACGGTTCCACCCTGTTCCGGCTCAATCTTGTGCGGGATAGCCTCATAGATCTTGATCGGGCCACCGGCACCTTTACGACCGGCCAGATAAGGATAACGCTGTCCTTCGAAAGAATCAGGATTGTTCTGGTCATATTTCAGGAAGTTATTGTAAGCATAAGCTACAGCAACATAATAGTACTTCTTGAAATTCACCAGGGTACGGATCCCTTCAGCAAAGATGTCTTCTGTTTCCACGAAAGTATGCTCGATACCTTCATCGTTTCCGATAACTTCAATTACCGGGACGTTTGCTTCCAGATCCGGGGTCCACACGAAATTGATCAGCCGGCCGATGCCATTACGGATATCGCACTGGAAGATAACTCTGGCCAGGTTCGTATTATGTTCAGTTGCATCAGTAACTGAAACATCTTTTGTTTTGAGCTGCCATACCTGGTATCCTTCAAATTTGTAATAAACATCGCAGTCTCCATTGTCAACAGGGCAAACGATGAACGGGTCACGCTCACGGTAGGCTTCCATGAAGTTGTTTGACGATGGCTTGTTCCAGATATGGAAAATCAGTTTCTGATCCTGCTCCACGATAGTGAGTTCCGGAGCATCCGGACCGTCGACCACCTGGAAGCAGTTCTCAAAAAGGCGCTGAGCTTTTTCGTCGCTCTGAAGCATCTTGTCTACGGAAGCCAGCAGGTATCCATCATAGGAACGGGCCCATACAGCCCCAACGGTAATATCGTTAACGGCTCCCGGCTCAAGTACAAAGGGTCCGGATGATTGGACAAACCTGCGATCGCCCGGGAAATTTCCTGCTGTTTCTTCAGTCCAGCTAATCTGGGGAAGACCACCCTGTCCCCAGCCGCACGGATCGGATTCGCGGGGGAACATGAAATCACTGATCGGTCCGGTGGCACCGCTGGAAGGATGGCCGTTTCCTCCGTAACGCATCCGCTCATTATCTTTCCAGTAACCACGAAGATATCCGTAGTACTGAGAGGCGTTTTCCGGATCGCCCTGAGGACCGGACTGGTTGTTGTAATAAACGAAGCGGCGCATACCCCAGCGTTCGTTATCCACAACACCATCGCCAAAGTTCAATCCGTTAATGTTTCCATTGAGGATACAGTCGTTGCAGATGAGGTTGTATTTATCGTCGTAGCTGGTACAATCGTCCTTGCCGTTTGGGTCCTGATAGGGGCCTTCGAAAAAGTCGAGGCCGACGGCTGGTGGGTTGACCCCATAAGCCCATGCCTCTCCATTGCCGTCGACAGCATTGCCGTTATAGTCATAACCTATTCCCTTAGTAACATGACAACCTACATAATCATCATACGAATATCCGACATCTGAATCACAATAAACTCCGAAATAGGTCTCGATCAGGGTATAGGTTGAACGGTTGATCAGCGCATAGTTGTAGAAGCTCATGTCGTTCATGGCGTCATTGGTTGAGAATTCAAATGCCTGTGCACGGATTTCCATGCCAATGGCCTCGCTTTCCGGGGAAGTGTGAATATTTCCGCGGTCATTGTATACCCACCAAACGGTTCCATCGCCAAAAAGACGCGGACGCCTCAGTTCTCTGGTTGTTCCGCAGGGAAGTATTCCGTCGAGGTCATAGAACGGATAATCACCATCAGCGGCATTATAAAATCCGTCATCATTATTGTCCCAGAATGGAGCCAGATAGAAGTCGTAACCTGATGCGGCATCAGCATGAGCCGGCCAATCGAGAATAATCTGAGGAATAGAATATCCTTTAAATTCGAAATCTCTCTTATCAACCGGTGTGTTGTACCATTCACGGAAGGCTTCCACCTGATAACGATTAATTTCAAAATGACGGTCATATTGATAGCAGACTTCAACGTCGGTGGTACCGCGTTGCTCGCCCGACATGATCAAGGGACCAGGCCAGTAATGCTTGAGCCAGCCGACCCAGTTGGAGGCACAAAGCTTGAGTTGTCCGTTGACGTCGGTTCCCCCGATCCAGATACCTCCTGAATAAAGACAAACTTTCCCGGAACCTTTCGGAATTTCGTACCCCGAGGCATTCCCGCTGATGTCGGTCCATAGAACACCATCCATGTGGATATACGTTCGGACATTGTTGAGGGAGATCTCCGTAACGGTTTTGCCTATCTGACAAGCCGCAGAGAGTCCTTTGATTTGGTTGTCAGCTGATTGGGTCGGTTTTTTGAGAAATTTACTTTCTTCACCACGGGTTGGCCACGATAAAATGACCATTGCCAAAACCAGTAATATTGACTTTATCATGATCAGATAAATAGGGTCAGGTTATAACTGACCTAATATACCACTTTTTGTCACCCGTCACCCGTAACCCGTCACTGTTTTACAGCGAATTCAAGTCCTGCGGTCTGATGGCGCCAAAAAACTTGACCACTTTCTCACCGATACCCGGTGCGTTGATGTGTACAATATAAGCACCGCTGGCTATCGGAATGCCATATTGATTTTTCAGATCCCAATCAAGATAGGTAATACTGTTGTCTTTGGTGAACCTTCGAACCAGATTGCCATTAACTGAATAAATCGATACTGTACAGATATTCGGGAGGTTAGTGATCTTGACCAGATTATCGAGCTGAGAAAGTTCATAAGCCGAATTGCCATAATATGGATTTGGTACCACCCTGATCAATTTAAGCGCATTTTTTGCGGTATTCTGATCACAGGTTACCACAGAAAGTGACCGGGTGTTGAATTCATACATCGGCTCGTTACCATTTAGCGCCAGCGAATCAGGCACCGCATAGTCATAAACTCCCACGCAATACTGACCAACAACCCTTAAGCGTATCTTAATATCGTTTCCAGTCTTCATGAACCCATAAACATCAGTAGCCACATCTTCCGGCTTGATAAACCTGCTGTCGGCAATGGGCACAGCTGTCCACATAGCATTAACCAGTAATTGCTGGCGGCGGCTGGTATTCTTGGTATCTGCCATTTTTTCGACATAAAACCGACCAGCATCGTAATTGGGGAAATAGTTCACATCTTTTTTTCCAGGCTGGGTTCTGTTATGACCCATAATGTATACATAGTGCTTGCCACCGAAGAACACATCGGTATAACCCGGATCCAGACGGTTATTGGCCTGATACAGTTTCGAACCTTCTCTCGTGGATGGGTTCCATGCCATGTCGGCACCATTATCGCCAGTCAAAAATGAACTTTCGCCATACACAATATTCAGCCTTTCACCGGTTTCCACATCGATCGCGTATCCTGGGAACCAGCCCATGCCCGTTTCACTGATATAGTTCGGACTATTTTCATTGACTGTGTCGGCGCCGCTTCCGGCAATACCCGGCTCACCCCCTTTATCGATCGACAGGTTCTTGCGAAGTTCGAATTTCCCTGCTCCCCCGATGCTAAGCAATGGATCGTCGGTCGTTTCAACAACCGGTGAGCGGCTCCATTTTGAACGGTCGGCAGTCAGGTACAAGTCAATCGAACTCAATCGCTGCTTTTTCGTATCGATCGCATTGGCTGCTTTATCATAAGCAGGTCCGTGAAGACCCATGTTACAAATCTGGAAAGGAGCCCAGGTTCCCTCCAGTACTTTTTCGTATACCGAATTCTTATCGGAGTTGTCTCCATCATTGTATCCCGCCCTGATCCAGTTTCTCGGTCCGGAACGGTCATCATCAGGGATAAATGAGAGCCATACTTCGCCCGGATTCGCATATTCAATAGTTGCTTCGAGGAATCCATTGTTGACCGATCCGTATTTGAAAGGAATTTCAGCTTGCGAAATATTGACCGACAGGCCCCATTGGAGAATTAGCTGGTCGTAATTGTTTGTAACAAAGCTCTCTGACCGGATCGTATCATGTTTGGAATTATAAATGAACCAGTTCCCATCCATGACTTTGCCGTTCATAAAACTGGTTGAAACAAAGTAGTTGACTGAGTCGAATTTTATTGTGTAATTGTCATCGATAACATTCATTGGATCAACTACTTTAACAATAATCGGGCCTTTGCCCCGTTGATATTTTACCTGGCTGGCTTTCCACGGAGCCCCTTTCATGATTTCATCGTGGGTTTCCATAGTTATATCAACCACATTGAGCCCGGTCCCGTGACCTTCCACCTGAACGATTTCCGGTGAGGCGCCAAACATTCCCTGAATCACAGTTCCTCCGTTTTCGGGTTCAATTTTATGTGGTATAGCCTCATACATTTTAATCGGTCCATCGGCGCCTTTACGACCGGCGAGATAGGGTTTTCGCTGACCTTCAAATGTCTTTGGATCGTTCTGGTCATACTTCATGAAATTATTGTAGGCATAGGCAACCGCCAGATAATAGTACTTTTTGAAATTGACCAGGGTACGCACTCCCTCAGCGAACAGGTCCTCCTCCAGAACGAATGTGTGTTCAATGCCAGAATCATTTCCCTTGACTTCCACTACCGGTACGTTTGCTTCCAGATCCGGATCCCAGTTGAAATTGATAATCCGGCTGACTCCGTCGCGGATATCGCACTGAAAAGCGATTCTGGTAAGATTGGTGTTCTGGGAAGTCGCATCGGTTATCGAGACGGAACTTGTTTTAAACTGCCAGATCTGGTACCCCTGAAAATTATAATCAACATCACAATCGGGCTGATTCAGCGGGCAAACAATAAAAGGATCCCTCTCCTGATATTTCTCCATAAAATTGTTGGACGAGGGTTTATTCCAGATGTGGAAGATGAGTTTCTGGTCCTGCTCAACTATGGTAAGTTCAGGTGCATCCGGGCCATCGATAACTTTAAAGCAATTTTCGAAGAGGCGCTGGGCCTTTTCATCTTCCTGAAGCATAGTGATTACTGATGCCCAGGGTGGTCCGGCATACGACCGGGCCCAGACAACGCCGGTAGTAATATCGTTTACGGCACCAGGTTCAAGTACAAATGGACCTGACGACTCCACGAATCGCTTATCGCCAGGTTCATTGCCAGCTGTTTCTTCAGTCCAGTTGGGCATGGGAATACCATTCTGTCCCCATCCGCAAGGATCTGAATCCGCCGGAAACATGAAATCAGTGAACGGTCCGGTGCCTCCTCCGGATGGATGGGCATTGCCGCCATATCTCATGCGTTCATTATCTTTCCAGTATCCGCGAAGGAAATTGTAATATTCGGGAGCTATAGATGGATCTCCGGTTACACCACCGGTATTCACGTAATAAACAAAGCGCCTCATACCCCAGCGTTCGTTATCAACGATGCCATCGCCGAAATTAAGCCCGTTAATATTACCGTTCATGATGCAGTCGTTGCAAATCAGGTTGCGCTGGGCATCCCAGCTGGAACAGTCGTCCTTTCCATTCGGGTCCTGATAGGGGCCTTCAAAAAAATCAATGCCTATAGCCGGTGGATTGGCTCCATATGCCCATGCCTGACCAGCACCATCAACATCCACTCCATTGTAATAATAACCCATGCCTTTGCTGACATGACAGCCGGTATAATCATCATATGCCCATCCCAAGGCTCCGTCGGCATATACTCCAAAATAGGTATCGATGAGGGTGTAGGTGGAGCGGTTGATCAGGGCGTAATTATAGAAACTCATGTCGTTGACGGCATCGTTGGTGGAAAACTCAAAAGCCTGCGCCCTGATTTCCATGCCAATATTTTCACCACCGGTTTCCATATGGATATTTCCCCGGTCATTATAAACCCACCAGAGAGTACCATCGCCATACAGGCGTGGACGCCTCTGTTCACGGCTGGTGCCGCAGGGAAGGATTCCATCGAGGTCGTAAAAAGGATAATCTCCATCAGCAGGATTATAAAAACCATCGTCGTTATTATCCCAGAAGGGTGCCATATAGAAATCATATCCGGCGGCGGCATCCGCATGAGCAGGCCATTCCAGAATACTCTCGGGTATGGTATACCCTTTGAATTCACGGGTTCGGGTTGCATCGTCGGCGTTGTACCAGTTGCGGAAAGTTTCAACCTGGAAACGCGAGATCTCCCAGTGCCGGTCATATTGGTAGCAAACTTCAACATCGGTTGTTCCGCGAAGTTCCCCCGACATGATCAGCGGACCGGGAAAATAGTCGACTCCACCACTTCGGTAGCGCACCGCTGCCAGTTTCAGCTGGCCATTAACGTCGGTGCCACCGATCCATATTCCGCCATTCCAGAGGGCGGTTTTTCCTGATCCTTTGGGAACTTCATAGCGCGATACCTTGAAATCCCACCACATATCACCACCGGTATGTATAATGGTACTTACGTTGTTCAGATTGATGTCGGTGGAAGTTTTGCCAGCCGTGCAAGCTGCTGCGTAAGCCTTGATTGTCTGCTGATTCTGACGCGTACGGTCTTTGGCAGTAATAAGGGGTTGGGCACCTGCCACTATGAACCAAAGGGTAGACACAAACAGCAGGATGAATTTTTTCATTACAGGATTTCTTCGGAGTGATCCTCCGTTTCGTAAGGTACAGTTATTTCGACCCTTGTACCGCCAGGTTCACCCTGATCATTCAGAAGATCATAGATGTTTACTGATAAGGGCTTGTTGCTTATGGAGTTGTATAATTGTATTCGCTTCTCAATATTGGCCAGACCCCTGGATTTATGTCCGGAACGTTCCCTTATGGATTTTGCTTTTTCACGGCCGATACCGTTATCGATAATGTTGATCACCATAAAATCCTCATGATCGGTGATCTTAACCTCAAGCAGTCCCTTATGTTTGATCAACTGCAACCCATGCAGAATGGCATTTTCCAGATAGGGTTGAAGGAGCATAGGCGGAATTCTGACCATATGCTGATCGATCGTTGAATCCGTATTAATTTCGATTTCAAATTTTTTACTGAACCGCATATGCTCCATCTTGAGATATAGGCGGATCATTTCCATTTCTTCGAAAAGCGTGATATAATTATATTGTGAATATTCCAGCACTTTCCGCATCAGGGAGGAGAAGTTTGACAGATAATAGTTTGCCGAATCAACATCGTTTTTTAAAACAAAATTCTGAATTGAGTTCAGGGAATTGAAAATAAAATGCGGATTCATCTGTGAGCGCAAAGCGAATTTTTGCGACCGGATCAGCTCATTCCGGGTATTCAATAAACGTTTCTCCATTTCGTGTTTCACTCTCAGACTGTTGATCCTCAGGAATATGATAGTTCCAACAATCAGTAGGGCGGTGAGGATACTCACGTAAATGAAAAGTTTGGTCTGATACCAGGCCGGAACCACGATAATGGTGGTCACTAATTCCGGGCTTCTGACACCAAGGCTGTTGGTTCCGGTAATTCTGAGCGTATAGTGTCCGGGTACGACATTACGGTAATCCACCTGATGCACTCCAACGGGCAATTGTGTTTTTCTTTTATCTGAGTTTTCCAGGAAATAAGTATATTGGTTTTTGAACGGATTTAGAAAATCCATCACAGAGAAGCTGATACTGAAGGTGTTGTCTGAAGAAGGGATCCGGATGGTATCAGTCACCGGAATCTCATATCTTTTCTGGTCCCCATGAGCTATAAATCCTGTTATCAGGGTTGCCGGAATTTTAGAAGTGCGCACCCATGTTTGGGGGAAGAAGGCGGTTACGCCATTTACTCCTCCAAGGAAGACCTCACCATTGGTAGCAATGTATATAGAGTTTTTGTTAAATTCATTGCTCAGCAGCCCATCCTGAACATCGAAATTGGTGAATTCATCATTGTTGTGATCGAATCGGGAAAGCCCGTTATTGGTAGTCAGCCAGAATATGCCGTCTCTGTCTTCAAAAATTCCGTAAACAACGTTGTCACAAAGTCCGTCGGCCATGGTATACCTGACAAAGCTTTCGGAACCGGCATCAAAATGACAGATCCCGCCACCATTGGTGTATACCCAAAGGTCGCCACGGGAATCCCTGAATGTTCCGAATACATAAGAGGTTGAAATAGAGTTGGCATTACCGGGTGCAGGCAGATAGTTTTTCCAGACTCCGGTTGATTCATTGAATTCATTCAGCCCGTTTTGTGTAGCAATAAGGAAAATATGCGGGGACAACTCGAAAACGCCTAAACAAAAATTATTACTAAGGCTGTTGCTGTTTTCCGGGTCATGAAAGTAATTGGTAAAAGTTCCGGTGGAATTGTCTAATCGACTTAAGCCTGTAGACGTGCTGAACCAATAATAGCCTCCTGAATCCTTGAAGATATGCCAGATAATGTTTCCAGCGATGGATTTCCCGGAATTATCACGGAGATAAGTCTTGTTATTTTGGTTTTCAATGTTGTACCTGTTAAGACCGGATCGGGTAGATATCCATACATATGGAGGATCATTCAGCAGGTCAGTGACTTGATTCCCTGAAATGCTGTTTGGATTATTCGCGGAATGTTTGATGAATTTCACCGGTTCCTTATCCCGGCTCCAGATCATTACACCATCCTGGGTTCCAAACCAGAATGAGCCGGGTTTTTGTTCTATAATTCCAAATGTTGAATAAGATTTCGCGATTTCGTAAAAAGCATGTGGATCCCGAACAAGTTTCACCAGTCCTTTTTGTGATGTTCCCAACCAGAAGAGCCCGTTCCTGTCCTGAATTATGCACCAGAAAGAGGTGTAGGAGAAATAATCACTTTCAGGAATTTTTTGCTGTAGGTTTGTGAACTTGTTTACGACCTTATCAAAGAAAAGCAATCCGTTTTCCAGTGTTCCGATCCAGATTTTGTTTTCCTGATCGGCGTATAGACAGTTAATGTTTGCATTGGTTGATTCAATTCCGGAAAAGGCCGAATCTTTGAATGGATAAAAGGAGAAGGTTTTGTTAACGGGATTGTATGAGTGAAGGCCTACGGGTGTTCCTATCCATATTTTACCCTCCTTGTCCTTAGTCAGGGCATTGATGTAAGAACTTTTCAGACTTTCAATTTTGCCATCCTCAAAGAATCGGATTACTTCGCCTGTTGCCGGATTCAGCTTATTCAGGCCAAATTGAGTTCCCACCCAGATTGATCCATCGGCATCCTCAGAAAAGCTTGTTACCTGGTTTGAACTGATTGTGGTAAAGTCGCGTGGATTATGCTCTATTTGCTTAAATACAAGGGTTTGGGGATCCAGGATGAGAATCCCTCTGTTTGTACCCATCCAGATCAATCCGTTTTGTCCTGTATATAAGACTCTGATGCTATCGGTAACCATCCCTTTGGCGGCGCTGTTTTCCACCGTGAACTGGGTGATGGAGAAATCTTTTTTCGAAATGCGGTTTAATCCTTTAGTACCGGCAGCCCAAATAAAGCCTGATGCGTCCTCGGCAAGACTTACAATTGTGGCGGTGGTAAGTCCCAGGGAGGGATCTACCATATTGATATTAAGTGTTCTAAAGGAATAACCGTCGAATCTGTTGAGGCCGCTCCAGGTGCCAGCCCAGATGTATCCTTCACGGTCCTGAAGGATACAGTTTACCGAGTTTTGCGATAAACCTTTCTCAATTTTGATGTATTCAGAAGTGATGTTTTCAATTCGATAATCCTGCCCAAAGGACAATTCAATCTGCAATATGAGAAAAGTGCAGAAACAAAGGATTACCCGGAACATCGGGGAAGAAATTATTCGAGAGATCCCAAAAACCTTCCGACTATTGCAAGCAGGTTTCCTTTCCGGATAGGTTTGGAAATGTAAGCATCGAAGCCGGCATCCATGGCTCTTTTTTCATCATCCGCCATAGCAAAGGCTGTCTGGGCAATCTGTGGAATATGTGGATACGTGGACTTTATCTGCTGGCGAGCTTCATATCCATTGATGTTTGGCATCTGTAAATCCATGAGTATCAGGTCGATTTTAGGATTCTGCTTGCATGCATCGATAGCTTCTTCACCGCTTCGCGCCCAGAGGAGAGACGCTCCGGTTTTCTGCAACACTGCTTCGAGATAAAGATAGTTTGAATCTTCATCTTCAGCTATCAGAATAGTTTTATTGCTCCAGTCCATAAAAACAAAGGTTTGTTAAAGATCAAAAATACATTATTTGCTTAATTTTTTAACGCGATCTGAAATTTATTGCATGTTAATTTACGATGCCTTCTTAAGATCCTTCAGAGTTTTCCGCGCCAGAATCAGCATGAATACGCCGAACACCAGCATAAACAGTCCAATCCACAGATTAACGTTAAAATTCAGGGATTTTGCATAGAACTCAGCATCGCTGCTGGTTACCAATCCGTATACAGTAAGAATAATCCCGAATATTGTGAAAAGCATGCCGATTGGAATTTTGATATCTAATTTCATAATGATTTCTCCTACCAGAAAATAATTGATAATACTAAAGTCAGGGCACCAACAATTAATGCAAGAACGATCGGACGGTTCCACCATTTATCATCCTTGTCGACAATACGCGGAGTAAGTGAGTATACGAGGCCTCCAAGCTCCTCGTTGGTTTTCATTTGTTTTGTGACGAAGGTCAGGCCAACAGTGAATACTGTGGCGGAAGTCCAGGCTATGATCGCGGTCCAGAAACTTTGAGCCATTCCGCTTGGGTAGGTGTGAACAACGCTGATCCACCCGCCTTTAATCACAGCAGCAGGGTCGGCACCCAGAGGAATAGTTAAACCGTGGTGTACCATGGCACAGCCGATCCCAATGAGAAGTCCCCAGAAAGCTGCGTTACCCGTAGCTCGTTTCCAGAACATGCCAAGGAACATGACCGCGAAAAGAGGCGCGTTAACCATGGAGAATATCATTTGAAGGAAATCCATGATATTGCCGAATTGTTTTGCGAGATAGGCCGCTCCGATGCTGAGGACAACACCGAAAATGGTAGCGATCTGCCCAACTTTAAGGTAATGATTGTCATTTTGGCCGGGCTTGATATAGCTCTGGTAAATGTCATATGTCCATACCGTATTGAAGGCGGAAACGTTGCCTGCCATACCCGACATGAAGGATGCGAGTAAGGCGGTGAGACCTAATCCAAGGATACCTGATGGATAATAGTGACTGAGCATGGAGGTGATAACGGAATTATAATTCGGAGTGCCGTCCGGCATCATTTCCAGTGAAAGGGTTCCTTTGGAGGCTAATGCCATAGCTGCCATACCTGGAACGATAACCAGAAAGGGGATGAAGATTTTTGGCAAGGCACCGATCAGCGGGGTTTTTCTGGCTGCACTCATTGAATTAGCAGCCATGGCTCTTTGAACTACCAGGAAGTTTGTGCACCAATATCCAAAGGAGAGCACAAAGCCCAATCCCATGATTATGCCGAACCATTCAACCCCCATTGGATTGGAAGCGGCTGATCCGGAATGCGACCACATCTGAGTCCATGCACCGGCCTGGTAACCTTTGTCCACAGCTACCTGTGCCAGTGTATCGTTCATTCCGCTCCAGCCGCCGGCATCTTTAAGACTGAGGAATACCAGAGGGAATAATCCGATTACTATGATAAAGAACTGAACAACCTCATTGTAAATGGCTGATGATAAGCCACCAAGATAGGTGTATGCCAACACTATGCCTGCTGAAACTAAAACGGATACATCAAATGGCCAGTGCAGTAATTTTTCCATCAACGCGGCCAGTGCGTACATCGAAATACCGGATGCGAGAACGGTCATGAGGGCAAACGCAATTGCATTTAATCCCCTGGTTTTCTCGTTAAATCTTAATTTAAGATATTCAGGAACCGATCTGGCTTTTGACCCGTAATAAAACGGCATCATGAAAAGGGCCAGGAAGATCATTGCAGGGATAGCACCAATCCAGTAAAAATGGGTGGTGGCCATACCATACTGTGCTCCTGATGCCGACATACCAATCACTTCCAGTGCACCCAGGTTGGCTGAAATAAAAGCAAGACCGGTAACCCAGGCCGGCAGTGACCGTCCGGCTTCCAGAAATGCCTTTGAAGAACTCATGTACCTTTTTAGTGCCCAACCAATTCCGATAACGAAAACGAAGTAGATGATTATTATTAAATAATCAATCAGACCGAGTGTAAGAAGATTTGGCATATGATCCGTGTTTAGTTGTTGCTTCAAATGTATAAATTAATCCTAATCGTTGGATTTTATATCTTCTCCTTGTTTAAACCATTTTGACCAGATACTTTGATCCGCAAGAACTTTGATAAATAATCCGCCGATAACCGGTCGTGCCTGAAATCCGACTTTGTAAGCATTATCAACAATATACCAGTCAGTTAACGGCACACGCTGCGGTGTCGCCTGAACAAAATTGTATACCGGATTAAAAAGAGATTCAAAATCTTCTGCCTTTTCAGCAAGTGTTGCTGTCCAGAGAATCCAGTCAGTCTTGGTCCAGCGCTCACGATTATCCAGCGGCAACCCGTACTGGCCCTGTATTTTGATATAATAGTCGATCTCTTTTTGAATTACAGCTTTTGGAAAGAGGTTTAGGTTCAGTAGCTTGTCCCATACCAGATTGTATTTCTGGCTCCAGCTTCCCGGCTGATCATACGCCAGCTTGGTATGGTCACCTTCAGTGGCGAGGGTTACCCATTTGGCGGCGAATTCTTCAGCCTGCCTGCGATAAATCTTTGACTCATCAGCTTTACCTGACATGCTGCATAATTCGGCATATGAAGCGATAGCGACAATTGCTTTTGCCGACAGGTTGATGTTGTGTGCAAGATGACCGGCGAAATCATCTGTACAGAGTTGATTTTCCGGATCGAAACCCTTGCTGAGCAAATATTTTGCCCACTTATCCAGAAGTGGCAAGTAGGGTTTTGAGAATGATGCGTTACCTTCTGCTTTTGCCAGGGCAGCAAGGACAATCAGCATATTTCCGGTTTCCTCTACGGGCATCTGATTCTCTTCCGTAAGTTCGCCGCCTCCATATGCTTGTCCGATAGCGTGTGGGTAAGTACCCAGATCATGGGGTGCGAAAGGGAATTTCCATTTGGTTGAAGCAGAATAGTCCAGGATCGGCTTTAACATTGCTTTGGTCAGGGCCGGACTAAACAAAAGAAAAAATGGAGCTGCCGGATAAATAACATCCACAGTGGCAATGCATCCATTGCTAAAGTTTTCTTTGGCAAACATCAGCGGCTGACCTTTCTGGTCGGCTGTAACTTTATGGGCAGCAAGGCATTCGCGATAAACCAGCGAGGTTACCTGAGCATACTTCTGTCCACCGGCCTTTGTTAAATCCTGAATCAGGTTCTTGTCGAACTGCTTGCAACGCTCTATCAGAGAAGGATATCCGGAAGCAGCAATATTCAGCAAGGTTTCCATGTTCATGCCATTGCGACGCCAGTATGGTTTCAGATATTCATCGAAATACCGGATACTGAAAAGGTCATCATAGGCCAGCATGGCCCATCTGGTCGTAATGGCCGAATTTATTGTTCCAATGTTCCACGCAACAGCCATGCTGTAAAACCCATCTTTTACCGCCTTAAATCCGGGGTTTTCAAAAACCGGAATCTTACCGTCGCTGGAAAAAGCTTTACGAAGCTGATCGCCAGCTCCAACAGTTCGGTCGGGTTGCTGGCTTTCCGGAACAGCGATCCATCCAAAGCCCCAGTCGATTCTTAAATCATCGCCTCTTTTCTGGAGTACCGGCTGATCAACTGAACCAACTTTAATCGCTTTCAGACCCGGAAGGTCGCTGATTTCCCATTTTATCTGCTGATCGGCCTGATCAACGGCTATTTCGCCGGAACAGTCGAAGTATAATTGAACCGCATGAGACTTGCCGTCGGCGGATGAAATGTTCCAGGTGATATAGGTAATTGGTCTGGACAGCACATCCAGGTCAGCGGGCAGGGAAGGGGAGGTGAATGTTAATTCTATCCTGATCAGATTGTTGGCAAAATAGTAGATGGTCTGGGTAGGGTTTACAATGAGGTTTGTCTGATTGACTGGCTCCAGATTGGAGGGCTTGCTTCCCATTAGCCGGTAAGTTTTGCCATCTATTCTGACCATGCTGTGCAGGGCCTGTCGCTTGCCTGTCCAATGCACTGTTTCTGCATCATAGAGACGATCTGCAGGTGACCAGATACTGAAATAGGGATCGTGTGTAACCAGCGGAACAGATGGAGGACGGAATCCGGCGACACTATTTTTCTGATCAGCCTGCGAAAATGCAGAGATAGCCAGGAACAAGCCTGAGAGAATGAGAACAGCTCTTTTCATCATTGTTTTGTTTGGATTTCGATGGTCTAAAAATATAAAAAATAAAGGGGCGATCCTTGTGGACCGCCCCTTTCGATAAGCTGTTATTTCAACGCTTATTTAAATTTTGGCATTTCGGTTTTAATGATGGCTTCAACCCGGTCACCAAAATCCTGAACCTGTTTCCCGTATAATTCCAATGCCTTAATCTGCAGGTTGGTTGGTCGACCCCGGTAACCACCCAAAGCACCATAAACTTCTGCGATATTCTCGCGAAGTCTGACTTGGCCGGCAATACCACCTTCGCCCGGCTGTGTGGCTGAGATTTGTTCATGCATTTTATCGCATTCGGCAATCAGTGCCTGGATTTTCTTCAGGCTTGATCCCTTGGCAGTGGTACTTTTTGTTTTAAGGGCATCGCGTGTGCCAAGGATCTGATCATCAATAGCCGTCAGTTTTTCCAGCATGTTAAATGCCTTCATCAGGGTTTCGCGTTGAAGGGTCCTGTCATCGGCTGAATGTTTGCTGTTTTTTATGTCATTTAAAACCAAATCGGTAGAATAGGTCTCGGTGCCTTTAATCACCTTGATGGTGTATTTTCCCGGCTGGTATTCTGGACCGAAGGCGGCTTCACCGAGTATATTCGGGGACTTTGGAACCTTTGGCGGTTCCATTGCTGCTGCAATCTGTACGATATTAATTCCTTTCCGTCCGCCGGCAGGTAATTTCTTAAGGAACTTACCATTGGAGTCATAAACCTCAAGATACATTTCACCAAATACATGCCTTTTTTTCAAATAATAGCAAATGCTGGCTGCTCCGGATGCATTAGGTCCAAAAAATTCTGCATCGCTCGCGAAATCCTGCAGTCCGGTTTCTGAGGTAAAATGATAGGGTCGCACCGGAAGAAAAGCAAATTCCTGTGACAGAACGGGCTCTGTTAAACTTCTCAGGGCTGTCAGGTCATCAATGATAATAATTCCACGGCCGTGAGTTGCCAGTACCAGGTCGTTTTGATCGGGCTGAAATGCCATATCGTAAACGCCGGTCCGGGGAACTTTATTTTTAAACCTTACCCACTCAGCGCCACGATTCAGGCTGACAAATAATCCGGCTTCGGTTCCCAGAAACATCAGATTCCTGTTCACAGGATCCTGTCGGACCACATGACAGAAACCCTCAATGGCAGGTGTAATGAGGGACTTCCATGTTTTGCCAAGGTCTTCAGTGTAAAAAATATAAGGTTTGAGATCGCCGTTCCGGTGGGCATCAACTGTTATCCAGGCTGCATTTTTGTTGGAATGATCAGCCTCAACATACGAAATGAATGCCAGTGGAGGCAATCCTCCTATTGCACTGTTAAGCTTGTTCCATGTTTTTCCTCCATCAGTAGTCAGCTGAAGGTTGCCGTCATCAGTGCCGGCCCAGATAATATTCTCATCCAGGGGAGATTCGCGTATGGAAAACAGGGTGGTATTGTTTTCAGCGCTGCTGTTATCAATGGTCAGTCCGCCGGATTTCTCCTGCTTTTGACGCTCAGGATCATTAGTTGTCAGATCAGGTGAAATCCTTTCAAAAGAATCTCCCTTATCCTTACTTCTGAAGATAAACTGTGCACCGACGTACAACCAGCCTGATTTTTCGCCAAAAACGACAGGAGCATTCCAGTTGAACCTGAGTTTACCTGTGCCTTCTTCTGAAAAAGGCTTTATGTACTTGCTCTCTCCTGTTTTATGATTGGTCCGGGAGACTCTTCCTCCCTGATACTGTGCATAGGTAATATCGGGATCGTTCGGATCGCCGTAAGCATAGAATCCGTCACCGAACCCGATGTTTTTCCAGTCGGAGTTTCTAATGCCCCCGGATTTACGTGAGGGTGCCATCCATGATCCGTTATCCTGCAACCCTCCATATACATTATATGGATCTTTGCGGTCGACGCTGACATGATAGAATTGGGAAACAGGCAAATTCTGGACAAATCTCCAGGTATTTCCTTTGTCAGCGGAAATGTAAACGCCTCCATCGGTTCCCATGTAAATCAGTCGGTTATCGACCGGACTGATCCAGAGTGCATGAGTATCACTGTGATAAGCACCTCCGCTCACAGATGGATTCTGAAATATTTTTCCTCCGTTTGCGCTCACCCATAAAGTGGTACCCGGCTTATAAATGCGCTCCGCCTCTTTTGGATCGGGAACAAGCAGGCTGTAGTAAAACGGCCTGTCGCTGGTCATTTTCTGATCGCTCATTTTTTCCCAGGTTGTCCCCTGGTCTTTTGAGCGGTATAAGGCTGATTTGCCTGCTTCGACAAGTGCATACAGATAATTTGGCGCAACCGGCGAAACCGCTACGGCTATTCTGCCCAGAGTACCTTCGGGAAATCCTTGCTGGATTTTATTCCACGTAGCACCACCGTCGGTTGATTTATATAATGCGCTTCCCGGGCCGCCTGAACGAAACGTATGTGCCTGACGGCGAAAATCCCACATGGATGCATAAATCACCGAAGGATTTTTGGGATCCATAGCCATGTCGGCACATCCGGTTGATGGATTAACATAAAGCAGCTTGGTCCAGCTTTTGCCTCCATCTGATGTTTTGTACACGCCACGGTCTTCACTGTCGCCCCATAGAGCACCCAGAACAGCAGCATAAACGATTTCGGAATTTGAAGGATCGATTAGTATCCTTCCGATTCTTTCGCTTTTTTCAAGGCCTTTAAATTCCCATTTTTCGCCACCGTTCGTTGTTCGGTAAATTCCGGTTCCAACGGAGACACTATTCCGTACCCATACTTCTCCTGTTCCAACCCATACGGTGTCAGGACGTTTCTGGTCGATGGCAATAGTTCCTATTGATTGTGTGTAATCGTCGAAAACTGCTTTGAAAGTAGTGCCCTGGTTGAGGGATTTCCATACTCCGCCGCCGGCAGCTCCAACCCACACAATATTTGGATCGTCGTTTTCGGCTGCGATGCAGGAAATTCTGCCACTCATTTTTGCCGGTCCGATCTGTCTGCCCTGGATATCACCGAACGTGGCATCAGTCACCTGGGCCTGCACTGAGGTCCATCCAAGGAACGAGAAGAATGTTAGGATTAAGTATTTAGATTTCATATAGTTATAGTTTTATATAAACGAGATGAGATTCTAAGACCAATTTAGAGATTCGAGGACCAATGCTGAATTTTGAAATTACAAAATCAAGTATTCCCGACGTACGAATCTTGCCAATTGCCAACTGCTGACTGCCAACTGCCGGAAGGGAGGACTCACGGGTCCTCCCCTACAGGTGTTCCCGTGTCACGCGTTCCGCGTTTCGATCTTCTTCTTCGTCTATCGATCTTCTTCCTCGCTACTTGGCCGGCTTTTCGAAGAGCGATTTGTCGAGCTCGGTATTGAATTCGACTTTATCCGTTACAATGGTCATAACAATCTGGCCATTCATTTTAGTGTCCACTTTTCCTGCCATGGCCATACCTTCTACCTGCATGTAGTTGCTATAATAGGTGTCGGATTCAGTTTCGTTGCCCTGAACCTTCACTTTTGTGTTGGTACGAATCATCATATAGGAGTCCGCATCCAGGTAGTAATTGAATACATCACCGTCTTTGGTAGCGAGCTTAATCTTGAAACAGGATGTGCCTTCCATGTCTTCCTTGCCTTCGAGTGTTACGGTGTAGCTCTTTTCTTTCCAGTTCCAGAGCATACCATCGATATCGGCGGAATATTTCATGGATTTTAATTCATCTTCGGTAAAAGGCTGTGGTTCTGTTGCGCCAGCGAATGGATTCAGGTTCCAGCCTTCTTTACCGTTATAGGTCTGGATAAATGATAATCCCTGGAAGGTGCCTTCAATACGAATGCAGTCAGGACGTTTGGCCATCTGGATGAAAGGGATTTCTAAACCTGATTGAACAAGCTTTCCCGTCGCTTTCAATGAATTTACTTTCAGGAGTTTTTCCTGACCAATGGCTTTAAAGTGTTCTTTAAGAACATCATCAAGTGACTGTGCGGAAAGAAATGTGCCGGAAACCAGCATCAATGCGGAAAATAAAACGGCGATTTTTTTCATTTTTTAGTTTTTGTGATTTCATTAAGACAGATATCCTGACCAATTGTTACAAAGTAGGACACAAAGAATTTCAAGGGGCTTGCTTGTTTTAACTACTGTCCTTGAACGAATAGTTTTTTCGTCACCACTTGTTCCTGCGTTGCCACTCTGATGCTGTACATTCCATGTGCCAGACGCGAAATATCGAGTGTTATGAGATGTGTTCCTGAGGCGTATTCCTGGGATAGCGGGCCATTTAGCACCATTCTTCCGCTGAGGTCATAGGCAGAAATGAATATTTTGTTTTGTTTTGCCAGAGTCAGGAATATGGTAGCAGAATTTTGGGCTGGATTAGGAGAGATGGTCATGGTGAACCCGGGATTAAATGGTGCGTCGATCCCGCTGGGGGTATAGACCTCCTTAAAGATTTTAGTTTCCAGATCATATTCTACAATTCGCTCAGTGATGGTTCCATTTGCCTGCATGCCGCCTATATGGTATAATTTTCCTTTTCCTGTGGTTTTCATCCCCGAGGCAGGAACGTACACCAGCGAGCCGCCATAAGTTTTAGCCAGATCATTTGTAGCAACGGGTGTTGTCCAAGTATTGGTTAGTGGTTTCCAAACTGCTATTCCGTTTTCAATCACAGGATTGCCTGTATCGTAATTGTATGAGCATCCACCCCAAACCCAAAAATCTCCATTAGCGCCGGTTGTCCAGGCAAAATCGTATAACTCACGTTCACCCTGGCTCGTGAGCATGGTCCACTCGTTTGTGCCGGGAGTATACTGCATAGCATACCTGTTGACGCTCATTTGTTTGCCGGGTATGGTGTTGTCATAGTCATCGAGAAAGCCTCCGTAAACAATCATCTTTCCGTTAAAGGTAAGTACTCCCGAGCTTTGCAAGCCTTCCGGAAGCGGTGCTTTCGCTGTCCAGGCAACGGGATTGGTAATATCGATCGAATATACATCGCTCAGCGAGGTGCCGGCCGACGTGCTGCCTCCAGCCACATACAGAATATTGCCGATGCTTACCTGCACCTGATTTATTCTGTTTAATGGGTTGTTTGTGGGGTTGAGCTTCTTCCAGAATAAAGTTCTTAAATCAAATTCCCAGAGGTCGTTAAGATACTCACCTTTCTCATTCTTGCCTCCAAAAATGTAGAACTTGCTTCCATCCTGGCTCTGACAAGAGGAATGTCCGGTGCGGGGCTCTGGCCAGGTGTTATCCGTCTGGAAGTGAGATACCTGGTCGGTTTTCGGATCAAAGGTTTTCATTTGGTTGGACGGTACAGGTTTTCCAAATATATCGGTAGCTCCGCCGAATATATAAGCCTTGCCTTCATAGTAGACCGTGGTAGCGCCGTCCTGCCCGTAAGTTGTTAACGAAAGGAGCATAAATCCTGCGACCAGCACAAGAACAGGGGTTGAATAGTGTTTCATGGTTTTATGGCTTAAGGTTTCACGTAAGGTGCCGTGGAATATTATCGAGCCTGATAATTAAGCACTAAGATAAAAAATTATTCTTTTAACCTTAGGATATAACCATGATGAATATTGACCAGGCAGTTATCTTTTTCGCCTTGCAACAGAATACAAACCTGCCATTGCAGCCAGCAAAATTAATCCTGCCAGAATAAACGCCCAGGTATTAACCATCCGGCTTTCAGCTGTCATCGTATAATCCCTAAAGAAGAAGTCATCAAATGTTACTTCCCAATTGGTTGCAGAGCCTTCAATTTTGTTGCTGTTAGTGGATAGGAGCAATCCAGGCATTCTGATGTTGAATTTGTAACTGTCGTCGCTTGACTCCAGGTAAAAGGCAAGCTTCCTGCTAAATCCATCAAACCGGTTAATGTATTTTGATTTAATCACTTCGATGGCTGGATTTTGAAGAACCTTCCCAAAACCGTCCAGGATTGCCTCCGGGCTGTCGCCCTTTGTACTGTCGATCAGAAAATGATAAATAGTTTCCTTTTTATTGTCCAATTCCTGAACAGTTAGGGTGAGCGACTTATCCTCATTCAAAATAGGTAAAAGTCTCTCATAAAAATCTTCATACATACTGCGAAAGAGATATTCCTCATAACGCTTATCTGTCTGTTTGTAAATCACAGAATCATACTTCGGGTCGGCTTCGCGAGCCTCATCGGTCATGCAAATCAAGCGTACTTCTTCCTCGCTGAGAAAATCATGATAATTTAACTTCTTGAATGGATTGGCATTAAGTATGGTCTCTTCATAAACAAAGCGGGTAAAAAACCATCGGAATTTGCGGTGCAGAGTTGAATTTGTCCGAATAGTAAAAACATTGGTGTCAGCAGGGTTCATAGATTTATTCAACTCTTGAACTGACTTGAATTCCCTGGATAGCGTCAGCTTGAATTTATCCTTGTTGTCTTCTGTTGATCCATTCGGATTGTTTTTGTCCCCTTCAATTTTCGTCCATTCTTTTTTCCAGCCGGGCTCTTTCATCAGGGCAAGATGAACGTCCACAATTTCTGCTGAATCGCCTTCAATGACGATCGTTTTGCCAATACTTCCATCCGGATGGATATCTGTGGTAAACCAAATATTAAGGCATCCGGGCATCATTAAAAAAAGGATCGCCAGGATCAGGCTGGTTTTAAAAAATGACTTTTTCATTTTATAAAGTTTTTGTAGGTCAATATGTTCTTCTTGGTTACCAGGTAATTACTAAGGAGATTACCCGAGTTGGTTTTGAATTCCATTCCTGAGCGGATGCGTTTTTCCACCATTGAGCGAATTTTTAAAAGCTCCCTGGGGTCTGATATGGCTTGATTGATATCCTGGGCTACCCAGAATTCCTTCCATTCCTTGTCGCGGAAGGCAGCCTGAATAGTCAATCTGTCGATAATTCCCGTTTTGGAGGAACTTTGGATGGATTGAATGCGCGTTTCAAGTTTTGATATTTTATAGACGGAGACAGATTGCTCCCAGATAAAAAGCATGATCAATACAGCTGCGGCGATACCCGACACATAACTGGCAACCCGGAGAGTTTTCTGCCAGCCTGTATCGTTATTTATTGTTTTTGGTAAAACTGAGGGTGCGGTTAATCCTGGAGTAAATACCATGGAGGCGGTGAAATCAGGGTACACCTGGTCAACTATTATTTTCACCACTTTTTGTCGTGTGGAAAGAAAGTGTGCACGGGTTTTGAGGCAGGAATTGCAGGTGGCCAGGTGTTTGGCCAAAACTTCGATTTCCTGTGGACTCATCTCATCATCAGTCAGATAGATCAACTGATCAATTTCGTTGCATGCCTGGCTATTTTTCATAATTATTTGTATCCGTTTTGTCTGAGATAAACGGCTAGCTTTTTTCTTGACAGATACAGATTGGATTTGATGCTTGATTCCGTGAGGCCGGTCTGGTCTGCGACTTCACGAATTGAGAGATCTTCCATATCCCTGAGTATGAAAACCAGTTGCTGGGTTTCAGAGAGTGATGGAATCCATTTTTGAATAAGTGAATGAAGCTCGGAGGCTTCGTAAATGGCTCCAGGATGATTATTATCCTGTACCTGGATGCTATTCCCAACGGCCAACTGCCGGCTGCGGACTTTGCGTAAAAAATCGATCGAGAGATTGCGAAGAATCGAAAAAAACCAGGAATGAAAGGTTACCTTATTATTAAACTTACTGATATTGGTCCATGCTCTGATATAGGCATCCTGAACAATATCCCTCGATTCCTCCGGATTTCCCGTTATCCGCAGGGCATATCCGTAAGCAAATCGTTGCGTAAGGCCTATCAGTTCCGCAAATGCAGATGAATCGCTGTTTTGTGCTTTTACCACCAGTTGTTTGATTTTTTCCTGATCCATTCGGATGCTTTACAAAATAACAGACGTAAAGATCACGAAAAGGTAGAAGAAAAAATCAAAAATTGCGGCAGGAGCTCACGTCAGCTTGGTGAGTATCACATGGATAATTATTCCGAGGAGAAAGAGCAGACTGAACCTTTTGTTATATTCAAATGCATAGCGGACAAAATAGAGTGGCCAGGCTTCGGCCTCATAATTATCGGGTTTGGTTTCCGGTCGCTTTTTCATGAAGGGCTTTCCTTTCTTTATCAGATAGGGCAGGGCAAATACGATCACCAGTACCGGCCAGGTAAGCTTGCCGGAGAAAACCAGCCAGGCAATACCGATATACTGAATGATCCACATCACCAGGGTTGCATATCGGGCAATGTTTTCGCCGATAATTACCGGAAGTGTGAAAATCTTTTTAGCCCGGTCCTGTTTCAACTTGTCAATATGCTTTCCGAAAATAACCGACGTTGGTCCGATTGCATAAAGAGCCGAAAGCCAGGCTACATCCCAGCTCCACTGATATCCGGATGAAACGAAATAAGTTCCGCCGATCATCAGGGGACCCCATACCAGAACAACAGTTGGTTCTCCCAATCCGATATATTTCAGTGGCCAGGTATAGAACAAAAGGAAGAACAATCCTGTTAAACCAAGGTATAAAACTGTTATCGGACCGGTGACAGCCAGGTAAGCTCCACAGGCCATTGCGAGAATCAAGGTGCTAAATATGTATAGCTGAAATCTTTTTGGGGTGATGTATCCATGTTCAAGTATATGAGGCCCGTACTGAGCCCTGAAATAATTGTCCTTGTCAACTCCCCGTCGGTGATCGGTCCAGTCATTTAACAGATTGTTTGATGCATGGGCAAGAAGTAACCCGAAAAATGCTACTGCGAAATTCAGGGAATTAAATGTTCCGCTTGCAAAGGCCAGCAATCCGCCCAGCATGGCAGAAATGGCTGTCATAATAATTACTCCTGAGCGGGTAGCTACCAGCCACCTGGAAATTATATCAAGCCTTGACCACTCTTCTTTTGAGACCCGGGGAATTGTTTGAAGGGCCTTGCCCCAGAATGCTATATTCAATGCCATTGGTTATGCGTTATGATTAGGTAAATGAAAACACCTCAGCTCATTTATTGTTCATCATTAGGTAAATCTTAAAAGTTGATTATTTTTAGTGTCAATAAAACACTTAATCGTGAAAACAAAAATCAAGACCATTTCAGCAGCATTTCTTGTCATCGCAGTGCTCGTATCTTGTGGAAAAACGGAGCTCAGGAATGAGAATCTTACGATATCCACCAACAAAACCGGGTTGATTGAAATCAGCGATAAAAGCTGGGAGAAGTCGTTAGGTATTGATTCCGTGGGATTTGCCATGACTATTGATGGCAAGGAATATAGCTCCGCCGGTTTAGTTGTAAAGAATACAATCAAAGCGGAAGGGTCGGTAACGCGAGTTTATGAATCCGGGGAATTTACCTTCAGGCTGGTTGATGAACTTAAACCCGGATGGCACTTTTTCTCCCGCCAGATGTTCATCGAATCAAATAAAAAAGATGTTTTTAAAGTAAACAGGGTGGCGCTTTTTTCTGGTGCTTTGGTAAATCCTGTGAGGGAAGTATTTCAGATCACCGGTGGTAAATATGGCCTGGCGTTCCGGCTTGGAGCAGAATCTGATAAAGCGGGTAATGGTTGCTTTATGCTTATACAGAATCCGTTTGTAAAATATGAGGCCAACGGACAGGCGTTTAAATTATCATACGATGCAGAAATGAAATGGAACCCTGCCAATGGTGCCTTTCCTTCCGACAGGATGTGTGTTGGTACTTATGAGTTGACAGGCAATTCTTTCCGCCAGGATATGGCAGCTGAATGGGTTTACGAACCCGATCCTGCAGGATTTTTGGCCGGCGGGTTGCGAATAGATTATGCGGAAGTAAAAGCTGTTACCGAATGTGCCCGTGCGTTTCTGGTTGGCCAGCCGCAAAAGGGTGTGAGGGTGCACGTTGGATGGTGCGAGAACGATTATCAGATTGATATGGCCAAACCTGAAAACCGTGTGGAATATAAAAGGATGATTGATCAGGCCTCTGCAACCGGATGTAATTATGTTTTGTACACTCCGGATCACAGTATAATCAGCTCATTGAAGGACAATGCGGATGCCTGGGGGTGGGAGAGTCTGTTATTTCTCAATCTGGGGCAAAAGATCCGAAAAGGAGAATGGATGCCTAAGCGCGATCCGATCCCTGCTGACATTCAGGACATCCTGGATTATGCCAAGGGCAAAAATATCAAGTTGCTGGCCTATGCCTATCCCTCACTTCCGTGGATGCAAAATCCCGAATGGACCGACTGGAGAACCAAAATCGGACAGAAACCGGAAGGATATCTTACCGTTGATACCGGGATTCGAAGTTTTCAGGACTGGTGGGTGAATCTGCTGGTTGATTTTTATGAGTCGACCGGTATTGGCGGGTACTCATTTGATCATTGGTGGATGAATTATACTGATGATGCCGGTTTGGTTTCAAGTAAATACCAGCAATGGTTTGGCACAAGGCGGATTCTTGAGGAATTGCGTCACCGGGCACCTGAAATGATTGTCGACGGAAGGCAGCAATATCATGGTTTTGGTACCTGGACCTGGCTTGCAGGCACATACCCGCATCCATTAATGACGGATGAACAGCCGGGAAGTTTTAATTCTATTCCTGATCTGAGCACCGACCGTGTTACTGCGGGGCGCCAGCGGTGGGTTGCCTGGAGATTGATGACCCGCGATTTTACCCCGGTGGAAATCCGACCGGGATTTATCACGCATCAGACACAGCGTGAGGATGCAAAACGTGTAATGCGACGTGATAAGTACCGCACACGTGACTGGGATTTTCTGGGCTGGAAATTTAATTTGATTTCATCTGTTGCTACTGCCCCCTATAACAATGTAGTTAATTATCTGCCTGCCAGGGATGAACAGGAATTTAATGCTTTCAGCGAAGCCGATAAACTATTTTTCAAAAAGTGGATGGACTTTACTGATCAGAACAGGGATTATCTTAAAAATATCATGCCGATCATTGGTCAGCCGATGGTTGGTCGCTGCGATGGCACAAGCGCAATCCTTGATAATAAAGGTTTTATCTTTCTGTTTAATCCGAATTACAGGAAGATGAATGCTGAGTTTAATCTTGATGAGACTATTGGTATTGATAAAAATGGAAAGTACCTGCTGACCGAGATTTTTCCTGGTGACGGATTGCATCCCGGCCACCCGGTCAATGGTTTATACGCCAAAGGAGATGCAGTGGGTATTCCGATGGATGGCGTTACTGCCAGAGTATACAGAATTGAACCATTTGATTCGCAATCAAGGCAACCGGTTTTATTTAATTGCACCGGAAAGGTTTCGGTGGAAGGTGATCTGGTAAAAGTTACCGATGCCACAGGTTTAACAGGCGAATCATTAACAGTGATGGTTTATCTGCCGGCGGGGAAAACTGCGGGCAGAATTCAGGTAAACGGAAATGATTATCCCTGTAAATTCTCTGATGGAGTATTAACCGCACCGGTAAAATTCGGAGGATCTGATTTCAGACAGGCACAGCAGTTCGGAACCTATGATGCTGGTTTCACCGGAGAAACTGTTGAGCAGGAGATCATAATTCCCAAGCAAGTTTTTGTGCAGCTCGAAAACCGCAAAAAAGCATGGCCGATTACTTATACTGAAGATGATCTGGTTGCTCCCTGGGTTGATCCATCGAGGTTGCTTCTGTACGTTCAGATTGCAGAACCATATCGGACTGTTGGCGCTGGTAAGGATATGAAAAAAGTTCCTGTCCGGGCAACTGAGCTGAAGCTTGAGATCGATGGTAAACCCATTGTCCTGAAAGAGGCCTACAACGGTGTATATCCATTCGTTGAACGCACGAACCTGGGTTTCTTTACCGACATATCAGCATTATCTGCGGATACACCTCATAAATTGAAACTCACACTTCCAAAGGGATTAAAACCGGGCCAGTTCCAGGGAATTTTTGTGGATCATGTTGATAATGAGTATACCTCAGTTCTTCAATAGCCTGATGGCGGTGGAGGCGGAGGTGCCCCAGGTAAACCGGCAAATATAGATCCCGGCCGTTAAACCTGTTCCATCGAACTTCAGCTGATGCCTGCCTGGTTCTTCAAACTTATCTATCAGTGTCCTGATCTTCGATCCGAGAATATTGTAGATTTCAATTTTTACCGGTGAGCTTCTTGGCAAAGAATAGGTTAGTGTTGTGGTATTATCGAATGGATTGGGATAATTCTGATTCAACTGAAAACCGGAGGCGGTTACTGGTGGTATTTCACCGGTCCCGCTGATACCGCCGCTGGTGGTGTGAAGGATGCTTGCATAGTTACCACTGGCCCATCCATTGTTTTCGTCAACGAAGTAGACTGAATAAACCGTCTCCATGAAGTTTGTTGTCTGGGCCACCCAGGTGGCACCCCCGTCGGTTGTCTTCATGATCATACCCCATTGCCCGTTTACCCAACCGATGTTTTTGTTGATAAACATTATATTATAAAAGTTGTAGTAAGAGCTGGGAGGTAGCGCAACATCGGTCCAGGTTACCCCGCCATCGGCGCTCCTGAACACCTTTTCTCCTGCAGCAACAATGAGATTCTGGAGGTCGAACGCATGCATCGCATAAAAATGTTCGGTGCTGACGTTTGAATTAACCAGGGTCCATGTTGCTCCACCATTACTCGTTCGCAAGACCGTTCCTTTCCCTCCGGTTACAACGCCGTACAAATGGTCGGCAAACCATACCCCGGTCAGGTCATTGTCGGCCTCGTTGAAGCATAGACTCCAGGTGACACCTCCATCGATTGTCTTCCAGATCTGCCCCATGTTGGTTACGAACCATCCGTAATTTATATCAACGAAATAGATCGATTCAATCCCTCCGGAAAACAGGGGTGTGGTAATATCGGTCAGCACGTTTCTCCACATTCCTCCTCCATCGGTGGTCCGGAATAACTCCGCATTGCTCCCGGCGAATCCGACACTGGGATTAAAAAAATATAATGTGTAAAAGTATCTATGTGTTGGACGGTCGGTTTCGGTTTCCGTCCAGGTATTGCCCGCGTCAATGGTTTTGTAGATTATTCCGTTGGAGCCTGCTGTGAAGCCGGTGTTGGGATCGTTAAACCAAATAGTGTATAGGCCACCCAGTTTTAAACCGTCAATACATGTCACCCATTCAGTGATATTTGTCGACTTATGTATCCAGCCGGAATATCCGGCACAGAGATAATAGGCGTTTGGTTTCATGGCCAACGCAGTTTTTCCGCTATAATCACCAAAAGGTTCAGACAGGGTGAAGGATAACCCCCCATCAGAAGAATAAAGCAAACCATCGATAACTGAAATCAAAATATGATTTCCATCGATATTTATAACGTCAGTCAAGTCGTGGGTAGTAGGTGCGGGAATGAGGGTCCAGGTATCACCGGCATCTGTTGACCTGAGAATTTTGCCTTCGGCTCCCACTGCTATACCCAGATTTCCTGCGAATGTTATCTTACTAAGGGCCTTTGTAATACCGGTTGTTCTGATTGTCCAGGTGATCCCGTCATCTGTTGATTTCTGTATAATACCTCCATCCTGCGCAAGGTAAATGCTTCCCAGCCCATCGGTGGAAACCGACCGGACGTATTTGGTTGACTGGGTTGTCGTTAGTTCCCAGGTTGATCCTCCATCAGCCGTTTTTATAAGCCTGCCGTTGGATACTCCGATGTAGCATTTCATGTCGTTGGTGGTGACGACGGAATAATACGAACCGGTGTTTCCTGTTGATTGAGGCGTCCAGGTTAACCCGTTATCGATTGTTTTCAGGACAGTTCCTCCCGAACCAACAATCCATCCGGTGCCACTTGAGTTTATCGAAACACTATACAGGGTTGCCTTTGTACCGCTGCTGATTTTTGTCCATGTTTCTCCATTGTCGGCTGATCTGAGTATGAGACCCAGGTAGCCAACGGCCACCGCATGGCTGGAGCCGAAAATTACGATATCTTTTAACGTGTTTCCTTCCGGTTTCGGGTTTTGCCAGTGCCATGCTTCCTGGCCGTAATGATGGGATGAAATCAGTAAGACAAATGTGACAAGGGTGAAAAAATGTTTCATGATAACCTCCTGATTTTATTGATAAGTGACGAATGAACGAATAACATTGTCTAAAAGGAATCGGCGTCTCAGTTTTTCAAAATCCGTATCGAACAACCCTCAGCCTGACCCCAGGTAAGCCGGCAGAAATAGATCCCACCCGGCAGCCGGTTGCCATCAATGGTTATCTGATACTCACCGGCATCCCTTTCAACATTCACCAGGGTGGCCATTTTTACCCCGGTTATACTGTAAATCTCAAGTTTTACCGGCGATCTTTTGGGTAAAATATACTTCAGGGTAGTCGATTCGGAGAAAGGGTTCGGGTAGTTCTGAACAAGGCTGAAGCCCGATGGTTCGATTTTATGGGTTTCAACCGAGGATGTTCCTCCGCCATCGGTAGTTTTTATAATTGTTCCACCCATTCCTGCAGCCCAGATATGATGTTCATCTGTGAAAGAAAATGAAAACAGGTCATGAGCAACATTTGTGGGCAGTAATGACCAGCTGTCACCACCATCCTTTGTTTTAAGAATGGCACCCTGGCTGCCGCACAACCAGCCTGTGGTTTCATTGATAAACCTGACTTTCACGAAAGACTGGCTCCGTATGCTGGGCGGCATTGTGATAGCATTCCAATTCTCGCCACCGTCAGCTGTTTTGTATACTTTACCGCTGGCGCCGGCAACAATCAACGTATCCAGATTAAAAGCGTACATGCATGAAAGGGTCGTCGTAAATGAAGTATTCTGTTGGGTCCAGGTGGCGCCGCCATTTCTGGTCCGCAGGAAGGTGCCACCCCATCCTGTAACAAACCCGTTAAGGGTATCTTTAAAAATAACTTCCGTCAGGACTTTTGTTACTCCGCTCGGATAAGATACCCAGGTGGTACCGCCATTTAAGGTTTTGTAAGTATTTCCATTATCAGTTACAATCCATCCTCTTGCCTGATTTAGGAAGAAAATCGAATAGATCATTCCCGAAATTGCGGGTACAGTGGTCGCGCTAAGAATCTTGGTCCAGGTTTCGCCACTGTCGGTTGTTTTGAATAAATTACTGTTTGATGCAGCAAAACCGATTGAACGGTTCAGAAAAAACAGGGTTCTGTAATCCGGGTGAAAAATTGACTGATTTTTTACTGCCCAGGTTTCACCCCCATCAACTGTTTTAAGAATGCCGTGATAGGAACCTGCAGCAAATCCCTGAAGTGTATCGGTAAAACAGATGTCGTATATGTAACCAAGAAACCCATCTGTTTTAATTGTCCAGTCAAGCCTGTTTTGTGATTTGGCAATAAGCCCGAAATCCCCTACACAGAGATAAAAGTTATTTGGTTTCACTACCACAGCGTTTATCGGATGAGCATTATCCTGAGACAAGTAATTGACTGTGTATGAAACACCCCCGTCGCTGGAATTCAGTATTTGTCCGGTTGCCCCCATAATTATCACGTTATGGATATCAATGATACTAACGGTGTTCAGATTATAGGGATTTGACGCATTGATCAGAGTCCAGGTAATTCCACGGTCTACGGTTCGGAGGATTTTGCCTCCGGTGCTGACTGCAATGCCCAGACTGTCAATAAACTTGATGTCATTAATGGTGGTTGTCAGGGGAGATGGCAGTGTTTGCCAGGTTACTCCGTTATCCGCCGATCTCTGTATGATTCCACCATCGTGCCCCGTGTAAATCATTCCTTTCGGATCCAGGAAGATGGACCTGATGGGTTTTGCAGAATTAGTTGGACGGTTGATCCAGTTTGTGCCGCCGTCATTCGAAATATACATGGTGCCTGTGTATCCGCCAACCAGACAATCATTGGCATTATTGGTTGCGACAGCGTAATAGCTGTATGGATTGCCGGTTACCTGTTTTGTCCAGGTCAGTCCGTTGTCAGTAGTTTTTAATACTGCTCCGGGAACCCCAACCACCCATCCTGTTCCATTGGCATTCATGGATACTCCGTATAAAATGCTTGTAATACCACTTTCAATTTTTGACCAGCTCTCTCCATTATCTGCCGACCGTAAGATGAGTCCCTGATAACCTACTGAAACGGCATACCCATTGCCAAAAATCGAAACATCATTTAGTGTGTTTCCATCCGGTTTTGGGTTTTGCCAGGTCCAGCCTTTCTGACCGAAATTTGGAATGGAAAAAACGCCGCATGCGAGGAGTGCAAGTAAAAAATGTTTCATAAATTTTGGTATTGGTGTGTGGTGGTGCTTAAGGACCAAAAGTTAAGCAAAAAACATTTTGCTAACACCAAACGGCAAAATAATTAGATCTTAAAGACTGAACTTCAGGTAGAATCCGCCACCGCCCGACCCGCAAAGCTTGATTGCATTTTTTCCGGATTCCAATCCTGATCTGGCTTCTATGGTCATTCCAGGAGTAAATAGTTCGGGAAATAACCGCAACTGGTATTCAGAGATGCTCAGTATTTTATCAATTATTCTCTCGAAATTTCCTTCGTATATTGATTGAATTATCTCATTTACCAGTGGAATATATCGATTGGTAAATATTTCCATTTTCGATGGATCGCTTAAGTAGTTTGAAAGGAAATTGGTGACACCAGTTTTCGTTTTACCAGGGATGCCACTATCGATAAGTTCAATATTCAGGTGTGACCGCAGATCATCCAGTGAAAGATCTGAGCAGACAATATTTTCTTTCCTGATAAAGATTGCCTTTTTCAGATAACTGACTAATGGATCGATTCCGGAACTTTTTGAATGAAAGGCCGATTCGATGAAGGCAAGATGGTTGCGGACCGAATCGATATCCTCGCTGATATCATTCCTTCTGTATTTTTGGTAGATGGCCGCTGTGAGTGCGCCGGAACTTCCGGTACCGTAATTTCGCGGCAGGTTGGATACAAAAACCAGTCCGGATTTGATATCCTCAGCCATTGGCCGGAGATCAAGGATTTGCTCAGCCGGTTGCAATTGCCGAGGATTCAGAAGATAATCCAGAAGCTTCTTCAGTCCCTGGTTTGAATCGGTCAGGTTTTGGGATACTTCCTGATAAGGTTCGGGAAATGCCAGTCTGCCTGAAAATCTTTCCAGGGGAAATGCACAGGCATCTGATCCTGCGAGCACTGAATATTCGCCGAACAGGAGGACTTTAGCAGAAAAGGATGGTTCCATTTCCTCTAAGTTAAAAACCAATTAATTCTTTACTTCCCTCACCAATAAGGTCAGGGATCCAGCGTTGGTTTTCGCAGTAACCCGCAAGCGAGTGACCGATGAAATTCATTATCTGGGCTGATTCAGATTCCGGGTACAGCAGGTGAATATTGGGTCCTGCATCCAGCGTAAAGCATAATTTGCTGCCAGTCTGAATGCGGTAGTCGCGTATCAGCCGGATAATTGAAATGGAGGCTGGTTCCAAAAGAATCGGACCTCCTGATGAAGAAAGTATTAATCCGTGAAGGGTCAGTGCTTCTTCCTCAATTATCCGGATAAAGGATTCCTGATCTCCTGATTTTAATGTGCTTAGCAACAAATTAATGTTTTTGCGGGCTACTTCGTACCTGGTTTCAGCGTAAGGATTGGATTGCATCAAACCATGACCGGCAGTGCTCGATAGCATTTTTGGTTGGGAGCTGACCACCAGAATGGCATCGCGATATGTTTTAAAAACCGGATGAACCTGGTCATTTATCTGAACTGCAAAATCATCGGAAGAATCCTGTATAGCGCCGGTTTTCCCCCAAAGCGTGTATCCGCTGTAAACTGAACGGGCTGCACTGCCTGAACCCAGACGGGCTAAATTGGAGGCTTTTCTGTAGAAATCATCAGCCGGAAGGGTGACGCCGCTGATTTTTTCTTCCGCTCTTATTAGGCACAGTGCCATTGACGCCATAAACGATGCTGAAGAGGATATGCCTGATGAATGAGGAAAATTATTACGGCTCGAAATGTTTAAAGAATATCCGGTAAGTTCAGGTAAAAGCGGACCGACTTTATTCAGATAGGTCATCACCTTTTTTTCAAACACCGGCTCTTCACGAT
>CAIXHD010000464.1 GCA_903919065.1 uncultured Bacteroidota bacterium | reverse complement strand
CACATTATCAATGAATCCTGAGCCACCGGAGGTTGCTGCATTATTCACGAAACGGATACCTTTAAATGGATTGGTATTGGCACCTCCGCCAATCTGAACATGCCACTGCCATTCTTTTACCAATACATCATTGATACTCAGGGAAGCAATGCCGCTGTTCATATGTAAGGCGATATTTGCCCTGTTCCATTTGTCCGGAACAAAGTTGAACATCGATGTTGATCCGCCATAGGTGAAAAGCCCCAGTTCCTTACCGAGGAATTCGATTTTTGAATTCACAATATTATCGCTTGTGGTGCTGCTTTTCTGAAGTAATTCAGCAGCGATCTCTCCACCCTGATTCAAAAAACGGAACTCAATATAATAGATGGAGTCACGGGGAGTAGTAACGACTACGCCGGCATCACTCTTTGGTTTTAATTCGAGGGAATAAAAGCCTTCATATCTGACATTCCGATTTGCCACCGCCTTAGCTGTCAGCTTTGTATCCATAGATTTCCAAAACGGGGATTCATCAATAACCGGACAGGCAGAGTAGAACCCATCAAATTTTTCTGCGAAAGGCATGGGAAGCTCCTGCCAGGTGGAGAAATGAAAGACTCCTGAGTAATATGTTGAATCGGCATGATAGGCTTCAACACGCCAAAAATAGTCTTTGTTGGGTTCGAACATACCGTCATAAAATTTATCCGACTGGAATACTGAAACCATATCCATTGCATTTCTGCTGGTGCCAACGAATACATTATAAAAGACATCCGGAGCGTCCTTATTATTTGCCTTCCAGCTAATGCGGGATACCGATGGTATATTGGCATTACGGGCCGGGACCGGATAACAAGGTGCAAAATCAGCTGGTTTGGTATGAGACACCAGGTTCTGGTTCGACTTGATTTTGGGATATACATCCAGGTATGATTCATAGCTCACGAAACATTCCTGGTAGGTACCGCCTACCCCTTCGCTAAGATGCCTTACATAAAAATCGGCCAGTTTTGGAAAGTACTTATCGGCACCATATAAGTCCATAAGCATATTCGGATTGGTACCCACGGTAGTAAAGATCAGCAGGCCAAGATCCGTATTGTGACGAAATTCATAAAGGTCAACCGGCAGATAATCATATCCGTATAATTGCATCAGGTTCCTGGTTTTGCCAAGAATGGTAAAGTCGAAATCAATACATTTGAAAAAACGGAAATGGTCCAGTCTCTGAAGATAATCGCCATCCCTTAGTGATCTGATGCTGGTGCCGTCGACTCTGAGGTTTTTCAGCTGTGGCAATTTCTCAATCCCTCTCTGATCCTGAAAAGTGATCTCAAGTTCCCTGATCAGATCAAGTTCTCCAACGAAAGGCTGGCGCAGCAAATCGGAAGCACCTAGTTTGGTATTGATCATCTGGCGCAACGCTAAGCTTGGAATATCTGTTAATGTCGAATCGGTAATATAACGGAAAGGAACACTCAGTTCCGAGGATCCCAAAGCACCAAAGTCAGCAATAACCCGAAGGTCAGAGCTTAACGACGAAGCCTCCGGGGAAAGCAGTATCGATGTCTGGGTTGATTCGGCAATAGGGATAATTCCATCTCTTAAAACAACATACCTTTTCAACGATGATGCAGCGGAATCAAACAAATTGATGTTCCAGCTCACCCTGACATTATCGCCGTCAGCAACGGCAGTGACATTCATTGGAACAGGAAGGTCTGATTTGGGATGATAATTAGTATAGACACTGAGCATGGAATGGTCAGTATCAATCTTGACAACAGGATAATCCAGCAGGTAGAATCCGTTATATTGGCCACCCAACCCCATATTGAAATGGTAAAGATTGTCGGGGAAATAGCCGTCAATTACAAAAGATTGTCCAAGCCAATCAGCGGGAACCGGGTGCCTAAGTGACAGTTCAAAACGGATAACATCACCAATATTATAGTTCCAGCTTTCAATAGTGGACATTTGATCGCTATAGTTAAAGTGCAGCGGTAGGGTTTGCCTGTAAGCTTCAAGAGAGGCTCCTTCGGGTTGGAGCCTGCAGGCCATCGACATATAATATATCAGGGAATCTACAGCGCTGTTTCCTGAGGTATTGGACATTCTGCTATAATTCAGT
>CAIXHD010000463.1 GCA_903919065.1 uncultured Bacteroidota bacterium | reverse complement strand
CGCAATTCCATCAGCAGTCAGCGCCTCCACCTTTACATTAAGATCCCCCGGTGTGGCAAAACTCTTTCGTATCCAGGGTACCGCTGAGTATTTGGTATCCCAGGTTCCATCGGATTCCCAGTCCCAGCGAAAAACATAACCTGTAGTATCGAGGGTTGCCGGTCCGGCGAGTCGGGCACGACAAAGGGTGCTTTCGATGGTCGTTGGCTTGACCGATGAGAATTCCAGCGTAAGCGTAACCGGCACCTCCTCGCGTTTGCAGGCCAGCATCCCTATTAACAGTATTATGAGGAATTCTCTTTTCATACTATTTACTGAAACGATGGACTCTCGCGGATTACCTCACCCAATTTGATCTCCACCCTGTCGATAGCCCAGCGGACACCATAGCGTCCACCCGGAAAACCACCCCACAGACAACTATCGCCCAGACAGCTGCAGGTTACCCCAGCCTGATAATAATAGGTTCCCGGAGAGAGGACAAATCGATATAAAGATTTATCGTCGAATACGTTGGCTGAGGAAATGAACAGTCCTCGATAGAGACTGTCGGCCGATCGGGCAATACTCAGATCGATACGATGAATTTTTGTCGCCGGAAGAGAGGTTGGCGGCAGCTTAAAATCGACCTCCAGCACGCCGGTGGTAACCTTAGGAATCACCTCCTCAGTTCCCGGAATCAGGGTGCACCGGGTAAGTAAACCCGCCATCAGAAGTAAAATAGTATATCGGATTAGGTTCATCGGATGAATTTCATGTGAGCATATCGAGGATCTGAGGTGAGGAGTCGATAGGTTAGTTCGGAAAGTTCGAGATTTGTGAGGCGACTGTGCGTTTTGGAAGAAAAAAGTCCGAACCCGTTCTTGAATGAGCTGTAGGTTTGGATTTCCCAGGGTTGTGCGCCATTGTTGAACAGCTGGTTGTACAGTCTCATCTCCTCCCCGTACGAATAGGTAACAAACTCAACCCCCTCGATGCGCCGGTAATCGGAGCCGGTGAGGGTATCGTAACGGCTGAGAAGATCGCCGTAAAAACGGCTTGAATTCAGCAGGTACAGGAGAAGTTGTCCATTATTGCCATCATAGCTCTGGGCGCCAAAATTGAAAAAATCACGATTAAGTTCTGTCCCTTTGTGCTCCTCAATATTGAGTATAAAGCTAAACTGATGAAACCCGGAATTGAGCGGCAGCCTGAGCTCAACGATAAAATCGTCCATATCCGAAAAGGTGATCTTACGGCCTGGGATAGCCGCCGGTGTAATGATTTCGGGATGTTCAACAACTACGGTTGAAGCATAAGCATAGAGGTTCCGCTGAGGGAACCACAGATAAAGGTAATATTTGATGTTCGGCTTAGGAATGAATGCCGTCTGGAAAAGCTGGAACGATGGGTTTGCAAAGTAGCCGGTATCCTGACGAATGGTATCGGCTTTGATAAAATTATAGATGTTCGGGTTTTCGGAATCCGTCCACTCCTCGATATAGATCTCCACAGGTTCGTCCCATTGAGCCACGGTGAGATGGTCCTGATCGGTATATCCTTTTTCGGGGAAAAATGACTTTGCCAGGCGTACTTGCTGGAGTGTATCGTCCACATCGAGAACACAATATACAACGGGTAATCCGTCGTTGTCCATGTTCACCCGGACGTCATTCTCACAGGAAATGAGAATCAGCAGGACAATAAAACACCAAAACTTGTGCATTTCCCACAAAGGTAATCAATGCCTTACCAGTTCGGGGTACCTTTTTGCAATAAGTTTCCGGTTTGGTTCTGCAAGATTTTTCAGTGGTACCGGGGTATCCTGTGGTCGTGTCTGCTTCTGGTTGATTATCCCCATGAGGCTCCAGTTACGCGATATTTGCTGTGGCTCTTTTGCGGGGATATCGTAACGGGTAAAATCAATCACCTTTTCATCGGTTCCATTATTATTTTTCAGCATGGCCAGCCGGAAATCCTTATTCATGAACCAGCTGATTTCCTTGTCCTTGTCGGATCCACCGATGCCGGTGCCGGTTTGGGTGAAGCGGTAATTGATCTTGTCGTTGTTTTTGTATTCCTTACGCCACAGCAGTCCGAAATCGCCCTGAGTAATACATTTCGCATCTGGCCATCTTTTGCGGATCTCAGTTAACCAGGCGGTGAGGCTTTCCAGATGGCCTATCGGATTTATGAGGGAGATTTCCCAGCAGTTAGTTACCCAGGCAAACCCATTGAGCTCAAACCCCTTATCAAAATGGACGGCGGTAGTGGCAATCATTTGGGTAAGCCCATCTTTGGGGCCATGGTTACGGATTGTTTCGATCGGTCCGACCCCCATGCGGCTGTTAAATCCCTCTTTGAATCCCTCACGACGGGCAGCAAGAAAATCGCAGGTCCAGCCATCGAGGTTAACGCAATCGATAAAATCAGCTTTGGATTGAGCGGGTTTGCAAAAGTGCTCTTTAGACGGATAATAGGGGTAGCAGATGGAACCATCGCCATCCTGATTATCGATGGCATACTGACTCCAGATATTTCCCTGGCACACATGAATATTTTCTTTTTCTGCTAAAAACTGAAGATTTTCAGCAGCCAGGAATCCGGCGACTACGCTTTTCGGCCGAAAGCCGTTACCCATGAATTCCGACACGCGGGCGAGGGCATCGTGGAGATCCTTGTTTACCTGTTCGCGCGAGTTATAGGCATTGGCAAAATACCCGCCAGGAATAAAGGTTACATCGTCGCCATATTTTTCGTGGCAGAGGCGGGCGTAATCACGTATCTTAATATATTCGGGTAATTCGGTGAACAGTGCCTGCCAGCTGAAGGCCCAGGTAATGCTGGCTCCGGGCCAACCGGCAACAATCGCTTCACGAAAAGCTTTGGCATAAGCGATGGTATGTATGGTGGCTTCATCTTCTCCATCATTTTTATCGCGGGTGACCTCGATCTGGTTTACGCGGACGACGGTGTTGAAGGTCAGGAAGCGATTGCCCTGAAGAGTTTGCTGCGCTTGAGAGGGCAAGAGGGCAAAAAGGCAGGAAAGCAAAAGGAAAGTTTTAAGTTTCATAAGATTAAAGTTTACGGAATTCATCGGCAAAAATGCCCATTTTATCGAAGGGAACAGGTTCAAAACCTTTGATTTTATTAAATATTTCAGCGTCGGGCCGGAGGGTGAAGTTCTGGTGGCCATAAT
>CAIXHD010000462.1 GCA_903919065.1 uncultured Bacteroidota bacterium | reverse complement strand
TTCTACTCTCCCGAGATCAAGGATAAACCGATGGTTATTCTTTACCTCTCCTGCATCAAATGTTGCCGTATAAGTTGCAGTGCCCGAGAATGATTTTGCTTCCTGAGTCATATCAAGGTCTTTCCAGGCTTTTAACTCATTAAGTAGTATTGATGAAGGAGCTCCCGATCCTGAAGGAAATGAGAGCGCCCACGGACTGCCAAATCCAATGGTCTCGACAGGGTTTTGACTCGCTTCGGCTTGAATGGACATGGTTCCTTTTTCCCTGAAAACTACAAAACAAGAACCCGATCGGGGAAGATCAAAATTTACGATGACCCGACCGCCTTCTTGTTTCACAACACTTGCGGCTTCAATTGCTCCGGTCACCGGATCCCATATTTCAGGAATTCCGCTGCTACGAAAACTAAGATTGCCCTGAAAACCGGTGCCAAAAGGAGCAGAGACATAATACCAGTCGGCTCCTTCAATTTGACGGTGCAGCCACAAAGCCTTGTCGCCAATAACATCAGGAGCTAAATTGAGCTGCGATAAAGCCTCGTCGATTGTGATGCCCGCTACCACTTTCCCTTTTTCAATGGTGCGGATTTTTTCTTTGTTTTTTCCCCAGATTTGATTTACTGCCCTGTCAAACCTTTGCTGTGCATCCGGACCTCCCATGAGCGTTGCAATTTGCTGAGGAGGATTGCCGATGACCGTAGCTCCCTGCTGTACCAGTTCGAGCAGTTTTTCGAGAGTCTCCGGTAACATCCGCTCGTTGTCGGGCAACCAGATTACGCGGTAACTGATCCCTTCAGGTGTAACAATTTTCCCGTCGCGGACCGATAAGCGGGTAAGCAGGACATCAGGATTGCAATAATCGTATTTGAAGCCTTTGGGGAACGGTGCTTCCTGGTCGGGTTTGTGGTTGATTTCGTCGCCCAGATACCAAAGTACATCCGAAACCGGTTTTCCACGTTCAAAAAGATAGTTGAGGCGAGCCAGGTAAGTGGTGAATTCAGGCATATTCTTCCACCAGGTTTGTCCACGCAGAAAGGGCGTTCCGATGCCGGCTTCACCGAAGGATGGTCCGGGTGGCAGCGCGTCGGTCCGGGGATTATGAGTATAGGTATGAAACACCAGATGTGTTACGCCTTCTATAAAATTCAGGTTGGCAACTTCTTTCAGCATACTCAGATGTTCATCCCAGGTAAGATTGAACGAAGTGAATGCCTCGGCTGAAATACGGGGCTTGCCATATAATCGTGCTGCTGAAGCGGTGGGTTTTATGGGTTTAAAATTGAGTGCGCCAACATAAGAATCGGAATACGGATGCCAGAATTCGCACATCGGCACATCGGCATATTTGTAATATTCCATGATATCCGCCGGAAATACATCACCTGCAGATGTTTCATAAACAATATTCAACCCATTTTCCTTCGCCAATCCCGCCATACTCCGATAAAACCGGTTGACTAACAAATCGCCGATGACATAACGCCAGTCGCGCAAAAACCGACTGGTGGTTTCTTGGTTATCAATAACATATCCCATTACCGCCGGTAGCATTTTCCGTAAGGGATATCCGGTAAGATTTCCAAATTCGGATTCCATTTTATTGGTCCAGGTTTGCGTGTAACATTCCCAGCTGTCCATCAGCATTCCGTTTAAAAGCCCGCCACTTAACGGACCATTGTTCAACCTGCCGATATAACCTGCAAAATGTGCCTTGGGCCCCTCTTCAGAAAGCTTGTCACATTCCCAACCGGTTCCTTCAGCTGGTGCCGGTCCGTTTTTGCGCCCGACATTTATGTGCCCGATACGCAGGATCGTCCAGTTTCCTGCAGGAGCCTTCCATTTCAGTTTCCCATCCTTATTCATGTAGGAAGATATATCCAGTACATCTTCTGATCTGATAAATGCTTCAGCCGATTGTTTTGGATGCTCACTCTGGCGGACGATGCTTCGCAAAGTCCAGGCAGCTTCCGATTCCCAGTTGTTTTTGCGGGCAGCCGAAAGTAACCGGAGCGAGCGAAGATTCATCTCATGCTGATTAACTATCTCGATGCGATAGGTGGTAACCCCTTCAGTTTCGTCGCAAGCCAAAGAAATCGGGTCATCAGATTGCCAGGCAGCCATGGGCATCGGGGTATTAAGAATTTCCCGGGTGGTTCCGCCGGGAAAAATGGCCGATACTTTTACCTGAACCCCCGGTGCAAAATTCCAGGCATGGTTGAACCCCTGAACATCAGAAAATTCGATCGTACGCAGGACAACGGGCTTTGGAAAAGTTGCTTCCAACCAATGGGGATTCTTTGGAGAAGCCGGCGGCAACTTAAAATTATCTTTTGCTTCACCGGACAGGAACTCTTTCCATGGGAGGGAAGTATCGCTTTTGACAGATTGTGGCTTCAGAATCCCTCCATCATCGCCCTTGGGGGATGGGAATGCCAGCACGGCAATATCTTTATAATCCCTCCAATCCTCTTTACTGGGTTGAGGGGTTTGAAGGACCTGATTAACCTCGCCGCTGCCAACATCAGTCCGGCTCCAGACCAGATTGCGCATGGCATTGGATGGTTCAATCCAGGGACCGCCTGACATCGCCCATCCCGGGCAATTTTGCATGGTAAAGCGTAATCCTAAACGGCGGCATTCCCCGGCTGCATGTTTTACTGCATCATCCCACAGCGGACTCAGGCAGGCAATCTGAGGCTCGACACCCGGCCATGGACCACCTGTTTGTCCGTGAAATAGCTGGATACCTGAAATACCTGCCTTTGCTATAGCTTCAAGATCGGCAGTAATTCCTGCTTTTGAAACGTTTCCGCCAATGAAATGAAACCAGGTCTCCGGGTGGTAAACTTTTGGAGGATTTTTAAATAATTCCGTATCCTGTTTTCCAAACTGACGGTTAAGCTCAGTATTTGACGGAACAACAGCAGGTGTTTGTGCCACCGACAAGATTCCGGATTCCGGGGTCAGCGGTTTCAGCACACACATGGCCTCCATCAGCATGCAGCCTGATAACATAGGGGTTAGTCCCACTTTTGCCGTATCAGCAGGAGCTTTCCACCAATCGCCGCCATAGAGCATGGTTTTCGTATTCAAACCGTTCTCCCCCAAAACCGTTGCGCAACGGGTGATATACTGGTGGAATTTTTCGCGCGACGCACCGTCAAGTGCGGGCTCATTAATCAGTTTTACAAAGTAGCGGAAAAAGATTCCGTTGAACAGGCCACCATCACCGCCGGCTGAGTTTCGGAGGACCCCGTTGTTATCCGACAGGTGGTCAACCACATAATTGGATGCTAATACCGCATCAGCCAGATAATCCTTGTTGCCGGTTATTTTGTAAAGTTCATGGGCGGCTCCGATAAACGTACCCTGATTATAGGTATACACCGCGCGGCTCACACCACCTTTTGAGTTTATGTTGTCATAAACCTTTCCTTCAGCCGGATCAAACAGGGTTTTCCTCAGCCAGTTGTAAATTTTTACAGCCTCTTCCTGATACGTTTGTCTGGATTTCGAGTCGTGATCTGTCGCAAGATTATACAGTGAAAAAATTCTCGCTGCAATAATGGCGGCAGGCCCGTTGGAACAGGCATTTTTTGATTTAGAGACATCAACTTTCCAGGTAATCCCTCCAAACCAGGGCGCCTCATTTTCAGGCCCCCAGGTGGGCCAGATATAGTCGTTATAAAGCTGTTTGGCTTTTGTAAAATATTTCTCCTCATGAGAGGACTCGAACATCCGCAGTTGGGCCAGTACAATCCACTCCATATCATCGACATACGGATTCCACCAGGGATCTTGAGGCTTTCCTGAGTTAAATCTGGGAGCACCCACCCACCATAACGGATAAATATCCAGATACCTGGGATCTGAAGTCCTCAGGTAAGCATCCACCACCACATCCATGGCATGGGCCTGAGGCCAGTAATGGTAAGTGTCCATATCGGATAAATCATTCCCATAATTGAAGTAATACCGGTTGGGGTACCCTGGAAAACTCGCTCCCCAGAAATGGGTGATCAACGCCTGGCTCATGCCGTCAGCCATTTTATTCCAGTCTGATTGAGCTTTCAGGGAAACCGGGAATATAATCAACGATAAGAAGAAGAATATCTTTTTCATAGGGAGCCTTGTTCCTGTCGCAAAATCTTTTCCATGGCTCTGCCCTTGGCCAGTTCGTCCACCAGCTTATCCAGGTATCGGATCTGCTGCATGAGTTTGTCTTCGATCTCCTCCACCCGGTAGCCACAAATGACACCGGTGATTTTCGACACATTCGGGTTTATTTGGGGGGCCTGAGCAAAAAACTCTTCGAAGTTAACCTTGCCGTCGATTTGCTTTTGAAAGGTGTGCTCATCATAACCGGTCAGCCAGTAAATGATGGTATCGACCTCAGCCTTGGTGCGTCCTTTTTTTTCTGCCTTTTGAATGTAGAGAGGATAGACACCTGCGAATGTCATTTTGAAAACCCGGGTATTGTCCATCTTGTCGAATTTTATAGATTTATATGTTGAATATAAAAAAATTAATCAAAGAACAATGGATAGGCTGATCGGAATCACTTCTGCACAGGAAATACTCCCGGAATACAGGGAAACCCCAATCGGATTGCTGGTGGAATACAACAACCTGGGCCGGCCATTTGAAACATATGATAGTGCCCGGCTTCTGGTTGGCATGTGCATGGATAACCGGAAGCATTTGCATATGCCTGATAATTTTGCCTTTATTATACGATCAGGTGGCGCCAACCTGCGGTATAGTGAATTTAAGGTTTCATATGCGATAGCTGTTGGAAATGTGAGTCACATTGCACTCATCGGACATAACCATTGCGGAATGGTGAACCTGGTTGCGCGGAAAAGTGAATTTGTCGCCGGTTTGGTTGCGCAGGCTGGTTGGGAACCGTCTAAAGCGGAAGATCATTTCAACCAATTCGCGCCTATGTTCGAAATCGGCAACGAAATTGATTTTATACAGAGCGAAGCCATCCGGCTGCGGCACCGGTATCCGAAGATATTGATTGCACCCATGTTTTACCTGGTGGAGGATAATCAGTTGTATTTTATCAGGGAATAAACCGGAAAACCTCTTAATTTTGATGAACATGCCAACCTAATTATAACCATCCATGTCGACTCCATTGGCCCCGTTTATAATCAGTATCATCGTTCTGGAGCGCCTGCGCAGGTATGGCAAAGCCGGACAGATGAAGCAGCTGGAAAGGCAGATGCGTTACGCTATGGCATTATCGGTGCTGCTTTTTGTGGTTGGTGGTATATCGGAAGCTGAAAGTGTCACCCGCTGGATCTGGCACGCCTGGCTGATTGCCCAGGTTGCCTTCATCCTGACGAAAAGTGAGTTCAGGATTCTGCGCATGTTTGCGCTTGCCTTTATACCGTATGTTGCCATTGCCATTGTTGCCGACCTCACTGCTGTTATCGCCCCTGAATTCTTTACAGCCAAAGATAATTACTTCGACAGCGCACGCTTGCTTTCCTACATGTGGATGGCGGCTATCTGGTTCAGTAATAACCGACAACTCAAAGCTGCTGAGAAAGAGCGAGTCCGACGGCAGAAGGAGGATGAGCTGAACCGGGCTATCGCCCAGCGGAAAGTTGAACTGGAATTGATGGTGACGGAACGAACGGTGGAGCTGACGCAACAAAAAGAGGAACTTGAACGTACTCTGACAGAGCTTCGCAGCGCTCAGACCCAGCTGATACAATCGGAAAAAATGGCATCGCTCGGAGAGCTAACGGCGGGGATCGCCCATGAGATTCAGAACCCGCTCAATTTCGTGAACAATTTTTCGGAACTGAGCCTTGAACTGGTCGTTGAAATGCAGGAAGAGCTGACACGGGGCAACCCGGAAGATGCTATGGCAATCGCCAACGACATCCTCGGAAACCTGGAGAAGATTAATCAGCATGGGAAGCGTGCCGATGCCACAGTTAAGGGTATGCTTCTCCACAGCCGAACCGGCACCGGAACCAAAGAGCCGACCAACATCAATGCTCTGGCTGATGAATATCTGAGGCTAAGCTACCACGGGCTGCGGGCAAAGGACAAATCCTTTAATGCCAGGCTGGTGAACGACTTTGATCAGCATATCGGGCAGGTAAATGTGATTCCTCAGGATTTAGGAAGAGTGTTACTGAACCTCTTCACGAATGCCTTTTATGCCGTAAACCAGAGGAGATTATTGGTGATGGCTGAAGCGGTCAAGGATGCGGCACCATATGAGCCGGAGGTTTCAGTAGTAACAAAAAAACATGGTCGGCATGTTGAGATCCATATCCGCGACAACGGCACAGGAATCCCGGCTGCGATCGTCGACAAAATCTATCAGCCCTTTTTTACCACCAAACCCTCGGGCGAAGGAACCGGCCTCGGGCTCTCGCTCAGCTTTGATATCATCACCAAGGGCTGCGGCGGTGAACTCAAGGTGGATACCCGGGAAGGTGAATACACCGAATTCATTATCCGACTGCCAATATGAAAAAGCTCATTATTTCCCTGGTCATCTTTATCGGGATAACCTCAAGTGGTTTTTCCCAACAGGAACTCGTTGGTAAACCCGCTCCGGAGTTGAAACTGAGTGCTGGATACAATGGGCTCGACTATAAACGGGTTTCGCTGAAGAATGAGCTGGGAAAGATTGTTATGATCGAATTCTGGGCTACCTGGTGCGGTCCTTGCGTAGGAGCATTTGGCCATATCAACGAATTGGTAAATAAATTCAAAGGAAAGGATGTTGTTTTTATATCCATCAGCATAGATAAAGGAACTGATGCTGATCAAAAGATAGAGAATGTATTGAAGATGCGCCCTTTATATACCAAGGTCGTGAAGGATGCTGACGGACTTCCTACGATGAAGGCTTATGGCATAAGCTCTATCCCGGCCACTATTCTGATTGACAAAACCGGTAAAATTTCCAAAATTACCAATCCAACTTCTGTTAATGAAGAACTATTGAATAATCTGCTGGAAGGAAAATCTTCGGCTCCCGTAGGGCCAATAAAAGTAGCTGTTGAAAACCCTGATGCAGGCAAGATTGTTGCGCCAGTATCAGAAAAGGGAAAAGCCCCGGTATTTTCACTGAATATTGAGGAAAATAGAGTAGTCGGTGGTAGTTCTTCCTGGTATAAGCAGCCAACAGGAACTGCTGGAGCAAATAATCTGAGCACAATTAGTTTCATCAGTTGGATCTATGGGATTTCGGTCGATTATCTGGTTGTTCTCGATTCAATTCCTAAAAAGAGGTGGAATATGGAGGCTATCTATGCCCCCGGCTTAAATGATTCGATCATGCCGCTGCTGCAGCAAATTGTTCCCCATTCCATTGGAATTCAGGTTACAAAAGGAAAGAAGATGATGGACGTTTATGTTTTAACCTGTCCGGATGGGATTAAACCGGGAAAGAAATGCACATTCGGCAAATCAGCGGAGCAGGAAGGGGAATCGCATTCGGGTTCCAGCGAGGGTTTTATCACTATCACCAACCAGCCTGTGAAGTCTATAGCTGAAATTCTGGGAGGTGAAGCAGGAATTATTATCGCTGATGAAACTGGATTAAAAGGGTTTTATGATTTAATCCTTGATTTTACGAATGGTGAATTGAATTCATTCATTACCAGCCTTAAAGAGAGTGGGTTAATTCTAACCAAAGAGCAACGTGAGACAGATGTTCTGTTCATCAGGCGTGCGAGGTGAATCAATCCGTTTTCGCCACCCCGATATGACAGATTCCCGGCGGCTGATCGGAGGCAAATATCCTCAATCTCAGTTTCGACCCTGAAATTGGTTCCGGCAGCTTAATGATCTTACACCGCCCGATTCCCTCACCCGAATAAATGGTCTTCCATTTTCCATCATACCATTCAACGGAAAACTTCCTGATAAAAAAATCGACCAGTGTCGTAAAGCCATCGGGCATACTTCTTTCGACTCCCTTTTCAAAAATCGTTATTCGATCGATATTCGTTGCTGAACCCAGGTCAATCTCAATAGTTGCCGTATCTCCGGAAGCTTTCCACCAGGTTTCGAGGCTGTAATCCACTGCATTTGCGGCAATGAAAATGCTATCGGTGCTGGTCGCCTTAACCGTTTTGAGAAAGCTGATGTTTTTATAACCAACAGGTAGCGGTCCGGCCTGATTGCGGATGCCGAGCCGGTCGGCAAGCTCCAGTATCCGAAGCCGCTCATGTTCACGCAAAAGCCCGTGTTGATCGGGTGGGATATTGATAATCAGAATATTATCGTTGGCTGTACACCAATAGAAAAGTTCCTCCAGCTCATCAACTGATCGGGCCGGGATCATGGCTTTTTTCTGAAACCAGTTCCAATACTCCGACAGGCAAAGGGTATGCTCAAAAATCAGCCGGTAATTTTTATCGGCATACCGGTACCATTTCGGATCATCCCACCGGGCGAGATTCGGATCCTTGGTACGGAAATCAACAGGGAAAAATCGGATAGGATCACCTTCCTGGAAATCTTTCGGCTGACCGATCGCGTTGATATTGTTTCGCTTGCCGATGGTGTGGTTTATCGTGACCAGACAATCCGGCTGCAATTTTTTAATATGATTATAGATTTCCTCTACATGCCATTCGGCACTTTTCTTGGCCCAGGCACCATCGAACCAGATTTCCGTGATTGCTCCGTAGTTAGTCAGAAGCTCCGAAAGCTGATTCTTCATGTAATCAACATAATTCTGCGGATCAGATGAATTATGCGAAGGTTCATGCCGGTCCCACAAAGAATAGTAAAGGCCCAGTTCGAGTCCGTACTTTTTACATGCTTTGGCCACCTCTCCAAGGATATCTGTTTTTATGGACGATGCTCCCACATCATAGTCGGTATATTTGCTGTCCCACAAGCAAAATCCATCGTGATGCTTGGTAATCAGGATCACGTAACGAAATCCGGCTTCCCGGGCTGTCTTCACCCACTGATCGCAATCCAGCTGATCGGGATTGTAGGAAGTCACCGGAAGTGTTCCATCTGACCATTCGGTTTCGTTAAAGGTGTTCAGTCCGAAATGGATGAACATCCCGTACCCGCG
>CAIXHD010000461.1 GCA_903919065.1 uncultured Bacteroidota bacterium | reverse complement strand
GTCTTAGCTCTTGCCGTGGGATGCTCATGAATATACTCAACAATCGACCAGGCAATGGAAATTCCATCATAAGTGCTGGTCCCCCTGCCGAGTTCATCAAACAACACCAGTGATTTTGGGGACAAATTATTGATGATACTTGCTGCCTCTGTCATTTCCACCATAAAGGTTGATTCCCCTAATGATAGATTATCCGAAGCACCCACGCGGGTAAAAATCTTGTCGACAATACCAACGGTTGCTGATTCTGCAGGAACAAAGCAACCGATCTGGGCAAGCAATACGATCAACGCTGTTTGCCTTAACAGGGCCGATTTACCCGCCATATTCGGACCGGTAATAATTATAATTTGCTGTGTCTCTGTATCCAGATACAAGTCGTTGGCAATATACTCCTCACCCATTGGTAATTGCTTCTCGATAACCGGATGGCGGCCCTGATGGATTTCCAAAAGATTTTCTTCAGTCAGCATAGGCCTGATATACCTGTTAGACAAAGCAATAGACGTAAACGACCGCAGCACATCGAGTGTCGCAATCAACCGGGAATCCAACTGCACCGGCGTGATATAATCCGACAAGGCTATTACCAGTTCATTGAACAGCCGTGTCTCTATCTCCAGGATTTTCTCCTCAGCTCCCAGAATCTTGGTCTCATACTCTTTCAGCTCTTCATTGATATACCGCTCAGCTCCAACTAAAGTCTGTTTACGTGTCCATTCCGGCGGCACCTTTTCTTTATGAAGGTTCCTTACCTCAAAATAGTATCCAAAGATATTATTGAAGCCCACTTTCAAGGAGGTAATTCCGGTACGCTGGCTTTCACGTTCCTGAAGATTGGCCAGATAATCCTTGCCCGAATAGGCCATTTCGCGCAGTTCGTCGAGCTCCGGAATGAATCCTGCGGCAATCACACGGCCTTTCCCAACCTGATTTGGAGCATCAACAACTATCTCCTTTTCTATCCGGTCGCGGATGGTACGGCATGGATTCAATTGCTCGCCAATGCGGCGCAATGTTGCATCATCAGAAGCTTCACAGGCCAGTTTTACCGGCTCAACAGCAGACAAAGCAAACCTCAGCTGTACCACCTCCCGAGGACTTATCCTGCCGACTGCGGCTTTTGAGATGAGCCTTTCGAGATCGCCGATATGCCGGATCTGGTCCTCAATATGTTCACGAAAATCCGGATGCTTCAAAAAATACTCCACAACGTTAAACCGCTCATTCAGGAGTTGTATTTCCTTTAATGGCAGCGCCATCCATCTCTTCAGCATCCTGGCCCCGATAGGAGAAATGGTCTGATCGATCACATCAATCAGTGTCTTGCCGCCTTCGTTGATCGACTGAAAAAGTTCAAGGTTTCGGATGGTGAATTTATCGAGCCAGACATATTTACCCTCCTCAATCCTGGAAATCGACTGAATATGTTTTGTCCGCTCATGTTGTGTCTGATCAAGATAATGGAGAATGGCACCGGCAGAGATCGTTGCATATTCCATGCTGGCAATCCCGAATCCTTTGAGTGTTGTGGTCTCAAACTGCTGAAGAAGCCTTTCCTGAGCTGCATCAGCTGTAAAAATCCAATCGTCGAGCTTGTAGGTATAGAATTTGTAACCGAAATGATTCTCAAACAGCTTTTCTTTACCTCGCTCAAAAAGCACCTCTTTCGGCGCGAAATTATTCAGTAGCTTATCGATATACTCGAAAGAGCCCTCCGCGGTAACAAACTCACCGGTAGATATATCCATGAATGACACGCCCGCAACCTGACGGTCAATATGTACCGCAGCGAGAAAGTTATTTTCCTTATGCTCAAGAATCTGATCATTGATCGAGACTCCCGGAGTGATCAGTTCAGTCACCCCACGCTTAACAATTTTCTTTGTGAGTTTCGGATCTTCCAATTGCTCACAGATTGCAACCCGCTCTCCGGCCCGAACCAATTTTGGCAGGTAGGTATCAAGGGCATGATAAGGGAATCCGGCCAGCTCCACAAAGGAAGCAACACCGTTTGCACGCCTTGTCAGTGTAATTCCCAGAATCTTTGACGCCTTGATAGCATCTTCCGAAAAAGTTTCATAAAAATCCCCTACCCTGAACAGTAATACCGCATCGGGATATTTATGCTTAACCGCCATGTATTGCTTCATCAGCGGCGTATCGACCAGTGGTTCGTTTAATGCCATCCTTAAGTTTTCGATTTGAACAAAGATAAAATTTATCCGGTGGTTCCCTTGTCCAAATCGCTTTCAAACCGGCTCAATTGTTTACTTTAGCAGAACAACCGAATATCTGAAACACAATGAAACGCATTCTGGTACTGGGCTCAGGATTAAGTACCTCGAGCCTGATAGATTATCTGCTTTTTCATGCCGAAAAGGAAGATTGGATCGTTACTGTCGGAGACATTGATTACGAAGCTGCCAAACAGAAAATCGACGGACATCCGAGGGGAACAGCCATATCGTTTGATATCTTCAAGGAATCCGATAAATCCAGATATATTAAAGATGCTGATATTGTGGTATCCATGCTCCCTGCACGGTTTCACCCGATGGTAGCCGATGCCTGTATTGAAAACGGCCGGAGTATGCTCACCGCATCTTATGTCTCTCCGGAGATCCGAAGGCTTGATTACCTCGCCAGACAAAAAGGTTTGTTGCTTTTCAATGAGCTGGGTGTCGATCCCGGTATCGATCATATGTCGGCTATGCGGGTTATCGACGCCATCCGTGCTAAAGGTGGCAAGCTCACTGGGTTCAGATCTTTCACAGGCGGCCTCATCGCTCCTGAATCGGATAATAATCCATGGAATTATAAGTTTACCTGGAACCCGCGCAACGTGGTTCTGGCCGGACAAGGAACATCAATGTTTATTCGCGACGGACAGTATAAGTATGTTCCATATCATCAGCTTTACCGTTCCGCAGAGAAGACAACCGTTCTGGATCTTGGTGAATTCGAGGTTTATCCGAATCGCGACTCATTGCAATATCGCGAGGTTTATAACCTGCCTGATATTAAAACCATGATCCGTGGAACCATGAGACGTCCCGGCTATTGTGAAGCCTGGAATGTTTTCGTCCAGCTTGGGATGACCGACGACAGTTACACGATGGATTACTCCGGCAACCAGACCTGGCTGCAATTCACCGAATCCTTCCTACCCGCAGGAATCCAGGGATCAATCACTGAAAGACTAGGTGCCTACCTGAATATCCCTTCCGATGGAGCCATCATGAACAAGCTGGCCTGGCTGGGATTATTTGAAAACAAGCCGGTCGGTCTCAATAACGCCACTCCTGCCCAGATACTGCAGCTTAAGCTTGAACAAAAATGGGGCCTTGAACCAAACGACAAAGATATGATAGTGATGCAGCATGTTTTCGATTATCAGATGAACGGAAAGCATTACCAGCATAAATCATCGCTGGTGGTAATCGGCAAAGACCAGCGCCAGACCGCCATGGCTATGACTGTCGGCACCCCCCTTGCTATCGCCACCCGCCTCGTTCTGACAGGTAAAATCCGTGCTGTCGGAGTTCAGGTACCCACAACAAGGGAGTTTTATCTGCCGATTCTTACCGAACTCGAACAGTATGGCATAAAATTTATCGAAGAAGAAGAGGAATATTGAAACGATGTGCTAATTTGATAATTTACCGATAGGTTTCAGGTTTCAGGTATCGGGTATCGGGTTTTTGAAAGACAAAAGGCAGAGGGCAAAGGGCAGAAATTAGTTACAAGTCAAGCATAAGTAAAGTTTTAAGTGATAGGCTTTAGGAAGCAAGGGCACTTCATTTCGCAAAAGCGTTCTTTCGGAATGCATCCATTGTAGCATTCCTTTTCTGTCATCCCCGCGCAGGCGAAGCCGGAGGCGGGGACCCCGTCCCTTACCAAGACATTATGCAAGGGACCCCGTCCCTTACCACGAATCTTACAAATAAAACGCCCCCGTCAGCCTCTTATACTCCTCCGTATAAACTCCTCGCACCCCCGACTCTATAACCAATTCGGCTATTTCCGCTCCTCCGCTTTCTCTGCAAAACTCAATAATTACCCTCTTTACCGGTGCCAGAGAATTACCACGGATATTAAGTTGGCGACTTAAAAAGAGCTCGTTGTCTGCAGCTATTGACATGACCTCATCAACTCTGCCTGCTGGAATAATCAGGGCAAGCCTGCCATCGTCACTTAGCAGTTCCGCAGATTTTACGATTAACAAGCCAAGCGGCAAATCATCATCATGCCGCGCCTGAGCCCTCTGCAAATCAGGATTCTTAAGCGACCGGGTAAAAAAGGGAGGATTACAGATTATCAGGTCAAATTTATTGTCTCCTGCAGAATCAACGGACAAAAAATCAGCTCCCAAAACGCTGATCCTGTCAGCCCACAGTGATTCCCCGATATTTCCCACAGCCTGTTGCGCTGCTGCAGCATCTATCTCCACGGCAGTAATATTAGCATCCGGATTCCGCTGCGCGATCATCAGAGCAATCAAACCGGTACCAGTTCCTATATCAAGAACAGTTCTGCAGTTTTCGCAAGCAGTCCAAGCCCCCAGCAGCACACCATCGGTACCCACTTTCATGGCCGACTGATCCTGACGGACTAAAAACTGACGAAATTGAAACCAATCATTCGACATATTAAAAATGTTCAAACACACCCAACCCAAACAAGCTGAAATCAAATTTACAGGGATCCTCAGGATCAATCTTTCTTAATGAGCCGGTCAGCTCAGCAACTGCTTGCCAGTCATTGGTCTTTCTCTTCAGTAAACCCAGCGACCGTGCTACTCTTGCCACATGCGTATCCAGTGGAATCATCAGGTCAGCCGAAGAAATCTCTTTCCATAAGCCGAAATGGACACCGCGATTATCGCTTCGTACCATCCACATCAGAAGGAGATTCAGCCTCTTGGCAGCCGACCCTCTCTCCACATCCGAAACATGCTTCATCGTTCTGCCCGATAATCCGGATAAAACAAAAATCTTTCGAAAATTCATCAGGGATCCGGAAATTCCACCGGCCCGGTAACCTTCATTAAATACTTGTTCTAACCCTCCATGAATCTTGTAAATCTCCTGAAGAGCCTTAATAAAGCAGATCAGATCTGTGGAATTAAATGTCCTGTGAACAAATCCTTCCAACCTGTCCAGATCAGATGAATCAGCCCCCATAATGAATTCATAGGGAGCGCGGTCCATACGATCCATCAATCCGGATGCACTCTTTATTATTGACGCCCGGTTTCCCCAGGCAATGGTGGCTGTGAGAAAGGAGGCAATCTCAATATCTTCTTTGGTTGAAAAAGCATGGGGCACCTGAATGGGATCGTTAAGAATAAATTCAGGCCGGTTATATTGATCATGCTTGGCGATAAGCAGATCCCTGATCTCCCTGCGGCTAATCCCAGGCATAACCTAACTTGCGACAATAAGGCCGTCGCGCATGGTAATTACACGGTCCGACAAAGTTGCCAGAGTGGTATCGTGAGTAACGATTACAAAGGTCTGGTGAAACTCATCCCTTAACTTCAGGAAAAGCTGATGAAGTTCGCGTTGGTTTTCAGAATCCAGATTTCCGGAGGGCTCATCAGCAAGAATAACAGCCGGATTGTTCATCAGGGCCCTGGCAACTGCAACCCGCTGCTTTTCACCGCCCGACAATTCCGACGGCTTGTGCTCCATGCGGTCCGACAGGCGAAGGTAATCCAGCAATTCAGCAGCTCTCTTTTCTGCCTTAATTTTAGGGGTATTGCAAATAAAGGCAGGTATACACACATTCTCAAGTGCAGTAAACTCTGGTAAAAGATTATGAAACTGGAAAACAAAACCTATTTCACGGTTACGGAAAGCGGCAAGTTTTCGTTCTTCCATGGAGCTGATTTCGGTATCGCGAATACGGATATTCCCTGAATCAGGCCGGTCCAGTGTGCCAATAATCTGAAGAAGAGTTGTTTTACCCGCACCGCTCGGTCCAACAATAGATACGATCTCCCCTGACGCCACATGCAAATCTATCCCTTTTAAAACTTCAAGGCTTCCGAATGATTTTTTGATTTCCTGAACATGGATCATAAACGAATTCTTTCTTCAGTAAAAGTAACGGAATAATCCGTCCCCGGCAAAAATCACCTTTTCTGACCAGGCAGTACCCGCTTATAGTCCAGATAATAGATCACCTTAATGGAAAACGAGTTGGTCTGGGGTGATATCAGAGTGCCCTGCAAATTCTCCCAATAGGAAAGAATTGCCTGGGTATCTATTGTTTCGTTTTTAGAAATATTGTTTTTCCATACAATAGTAAGGTAACTTCCCGGGGCAAAATTCAATGCATATTCAAGATCGATGTTGAAAATATTGAAATTGAGATTTTCGTTTCCAACAAATTCAGGATAATCCTGCAATCCTCCTTTTGAATCCAGATGATAATAATTCTGGTATTTCACCTCCGACCAGTAATGCCTTAATGACAGGCTTAAAGCTGACTTATTGTTAAAAACATAGGACCCTGACAGCGAGTTTGTTACTGTTTTAATATCGCGTTTTCCGAAAACCAGTAAGCCATTATCCTCACTTGTAACATAACCCTCATCACCAATGTCATTAACAAATTTTACCGACGGATAGAAACTGAATTTGTTATTCAGTCTGAACCTGGGCTGCAAACTAACCTGGAAAGCATGATTGCCCCTCGCATTCCTGAACCATTGCAACCCGGCATCTGCAGCAACCTTTTTCCGGTAGTCAGTGGAACCTCCAAGATTGAACATCCAATAGGCAGGTCGAACAAAATAACGATCAGCAACCCGGGGCTCGTACCAGTCATGGGTTTCCACCGGACTTAATTCCAGCGAAATCCTCGTGTCCCAATAATTTCGGTATAAAAGATGTGTGGACCAGCTTATGTTAAACTCCGAATATTCCCGCCCCCTGTAAATCTGATTATACTCCAAACCCAAACTGTTACTAAGTGAATTCAGAATCCAGAAAGGCTGAACAATTTTATGGGAAAAAGTCAGGTCGTGGCCTATAGAGTTATTATTCCTCAGATACCCCATATCATTGGGATTATAGGTATCGGAAATTAATCCGAAAACATAGGACGTGGTAAATGCACCGCCATATTTACCAATTGCAAAATTCATGGAATGACCAGAAACCGGTTTGCCGGATAATGAATCATAAATCATACTGGCAGCCGCACTTCCCGAAACACCAAACCGGTTGGCCTTATCACGCAGCCTTACCGAGAGGTTGGTAACATTGGCCATGCGTGTGGTTGAAGGGGTAAGGACGTTCGTATTGGTAAGATTCACATAACTGCTTCTGCCAAAAACCTGGTCAAGGACAATCATGTTATAATTACTGAAAGGATCGGTCAAAACACGTCGCCTGCTGTCATCCTGACCTGAAACCTCAGCATAAGTATTGGCTGTCATTGCATTTAGAAAACCCACCCCAAGATTTTTGGTATTACGTCCGGAAATCTTGGTGACATTAATCAACTTAGACTCCTCCGGATTCTGAACAACCATTTCACCGTCCTGCAAATTGTCCCAGGCTGAATAATAATTCGATGGGCGCTTCCCGATCCTGCGTGAATAAAAGAGACCTGATTTGTCGAATAATTCCATCCCCTCCGTAAAAAACTGCCTGTTTTCCGAGTATTTAACCTCGTATGGTGAAAGGTTCAAAATGATCTGATCCGATTTCCGCTGTCCAAAGTCGGGAATCAAAGTCATGTCGAGCGTGTAGGCATCATTGATGCCGTATTTGAGGTCCATGCCTGCTCCATAGGAAAACCCATTACCATCCGGAGAAAATTGATAATAACCTGCTGCAAACGGATACAACTCCAAACGAATAGGGGATTTAACCGACTTAATCCCGACAAGTTCTCCCACCTGACTCTCTTCGCCAAAATTCCGGTCGACAGGGTTCCATGTGGTAATTTCGCGTGTGCGGCGAACAGTTCTCTGGAAATTGATACCCCAAACCTGTACGTCCTGTTTAGGAAAACGGATAGCGGCAAATGGAATCTCCACTTCAAGAATCCAGCCATCGTTGGTTAGAGTAACTTTGCTATACCAAACCGTATTCCAGGAAGCATCACCATGTTGATACATACCACCGCCTGAAGACGATGCTGACTGCTTTGTATCCGCCTGAACATTAGCAGCTGACACCTCAAAAGCGAACAGGTTTTGTCCATCATTATACGGGTTCAGTGATATTTTAAACCGGTCGGTATTTCCATTCTCCACCTGATCCCTTTTGGTCAGTTCAACCTTTATACTGTCAGGTGCCGAATCAAAAAGATGTACCCCAAAATAAACAGCCTTATCATCATAAAGAACCTTCACCTCCGTACGTTGGGTTTCAGGTTGCCCCATAGTTGGAGAATAGGTAATAAACCTGTTTGCTGTTTCAGCGGTTTGCCAGGAAGGTTCATTCAATACCCCATCTATAGCAATTTTAGCATTGGAGCGCATTGCGCTGATCTGCTTTCTTTCACCAAGGCTATAAACAGGTGAGAACACCAATAACAGGAATATTCCCGTCAGAAAATTCTTCATAAAGGGTATTTTGCGCAAATATAAGACTTTGGGACGGCTGAAAACCATTACAAATCAGCCAATAGAATCGAAATCTGTTAAAAAAAGTTAACGGGATTAACCTTTCAGATCATTGCCAAGATCCTTGATATCCTTGGCTACTTCATTTTCATCGATATAACTGCGAATATTTTTATTGGCCTCTTCGGCATTCTTTTTCACCTCGGCAGTAACATCATTAATGTCCGTCTTGATATCACGGGTCGATTCTTCAAATTCCCGTTTGATATCGTCGGTTACCCGGCGGAACTCCTTCATGCCTTTGGCCAATCCCTTAGCAACTTCCGGCATCTTATCCGCGCCAAAAAGAAGCAATGCAGCCAACAAAACAACTATAATTTCTCCACCGCCCATGTGTCCAATTTTCAGCAAATATATAAAAAAAAACCCCGGAGGTGAATCCGGGGTTTTCTTATATCAAGTTATGTTATTCATTCTCAGGAAGACCTTTTCTTCTTTGTGACCACCTGTGCATATCATAGGTAATGGAAGAGGCCACAAATATCGAAGAGTAAGTACCGAAAGCGATACCGAACAGCAGGGCAAATACGAAACCTCTGATGGAAGGTCCGCCAAAAATAAAGATGGCGATCAATGTAATCAAAGTGGTACCTGCCGTGTTCAGTGTACGGCCAAGGGTGGAGTCGACAGCCTGATTAAAGAGCTCATGCCTGCCACGCTTTTTGTACAGAGTATTGTACTCCCTGATACGGTCAAATACAATCACAGTATCGTTAATGGAATACCCGATAATTGTCAGGATAGCAGCAATAAATGCCTGGTCAACCTCCATAGAGAATGGCATGATGCTGTATAGAAGAGAATAGAGCCCGAGAACAATAACAGAGTCATGGAACAAGGAAGCCACAGCGCCGATAGCAAACTGCCAGGTATTGAAACGCACCAGAATATAAAGGAACATTACAATCAGCGCAAAAACAACAGCAAGAATAGCGCCTCTGATGATATCCTTAGCAACCGTTGGTCCAACCAGCTGGCTATCGAGTCTGTTTTTCTCCAAAAATGTTTTAAAATCGGTTCCCGGAGCAAGATCAGCCTTACAGCCTTCAAAAAGAGCCTGATCCACCATTGTCGCAACATTAGGATCGGTATTATCAACCATATAAGGAGTAATAACCTTTACCTGATTAGATGTTCCGAAAATTTTCACCTGCGCAGGCACACCCTTGCAAGCATCCGTAATGTTTATGGAAAGTTTCTCACTGTTAACCGGCTGGTCGAATCGAACTGTAAATGTACGTCCCCCCTTGAAATCTACCCCAAGGTTCAAACCCCGGAAAGCAATCGATCCGATAGAAATGAGCATTAGTGTGGCAGAGAAAATGTAGAGATACTTCCTCTTTTCGATAAAATTCAGTTTTGTATGGACAAGGAAATTATCAGTAAACTTATTACCAAACCTGATCTTCTTGTCTTTTGCCAGCAGCCATTCGAAAATTAAACGTGAGATGAAAACAGCGGAGAAAAGTGAAGTCAGAATACCAATTACGAGGGTGGTTGCAAAACCGCGGATCGGACCTGAACCAAAAACATAAAGAATGATACCGGTAAGTAAGGTAGTCACGTTTCCGTCGATAATAGCCGACATGGCATGATGATAACCTTCCTTTACAGCAAGCTTTATTCCTTTTCCGGCACGCAATTCTTCCCGGATACGCTCGTAGATGATAACGTTCGCATCAACCGCCATACCGAGGGTTAAAACAATACCCGCGATTCCAGGCAGGGTAAGTACAGCACCCAGTGATGCCAAAACACCCATGATGAAGAATACGTTACTAATCAGGGCGAAGTTGGCAATCCAACCAGCCTGGTTATAATAGAGGAGCATATAGAACAGAACCAGGAAAAAAGCAAGGATAAATGACAAGAGACCGGAATTGATAGCCTCACGCCCCAAAGACGGTCCTACAATCTCTTCCTGAGTAATCTTAGCAGGTGCATCCATTCGACCTACATTCAATATGTTTGCTAAGTCCTGAGCTTCTTCAATCGTCATCCCGCCTCCGGAAATCGATGAACGGCCCCCGGTAATCTCATTCTGAACAGTAGGATTTGATCTTACATAATTATCAAGAACGATTGCGATGGAGCGATTGATATTTTCTTTGGTCAGTCGCGCCCAGACCTTTCCCCCTTCAGCGTTCATGTTCAGGGAAACTTCAGGCTTATTACCTGTTCCGCCAAGGTCATACTGAGCATTGGTCACCACAGCTCCGTCAAGAGCCGGTTTACCTTCACGGTTGCTGATCTTTATTGCAACCAGGGAGAACATTTCGTTATTTCCATCAATCGGTTTTGCTGACCAGTATAAACGAAGTGTGGTGGGAAAAATACTTTTAACATTCGGCAATTCAAGCATCCGGTTCACCTTTGAGGTATCGCGAAAATGCGCATAACCTACAACTGGGCCAGAAAGCAATTGATTATTATTATCAGCATTTGGCCTCAGAATGAAAAATAGTGGATTTTGCTTTTTTAATTCATCCAGGTTCTTGGTATCAGCGGCCTTGGAAGTATCCTTTTCCAGCTTATCCAAAAGTGAGGTGGCTTTAGTAGTATCTGCAGCAGCTACGGCAGTTTTGGCAGTAGTATCAGCCGGAGTAGTGGCAACATTTTCAAGATCTCTTAACTTGTTATTGGCATCCTGAAGAAAACCGTAAACTTCCGTGTTCTCATATGTTTCCCAGAATTCCAGTTTTGCTGAAACCTGCAGAAGTTTTCTAACACGTTCGTGGTCCTTAATACCAGGGAGTTCAATCATTACTCGACCTGCAGTTCCCATTTCCTGGAAGTTAGGCTGAGCAACACCGAACTGGTCAATACGAGCACGAAGAATTTTTACCGAGTTGGTAATGGCAATCTTAGTCTCTGCCTGCAAAACAGCCAGAACTTCATCATTGGTCGAATTATACTTGATCCTTTCGCGAAGCTGAATGGTATTGAAAATAGCGGCCAGCTTAGCATTAGGGTCAGTTTCAGCAAATGCTTTTCCGAACAGCGTAACATAATCATCCTGACTCTTTGTCTGCCTTTGTTTAGCCAGATCCAGGGCTTTCAGAAAGGTAGGATCAGTAGAGTTATTTGACAACGACTTAACGAGGTCATTAACTGATACTTCCAGCATCACGTTCATTCCACCTTTCAGGTCGAGGCCAAGGTTAAATTCCCTCTCCTGACACTGCCTGTAGGTGTACTTTTTCAGCCAGAGAAAATTGTACACAGGAACCCCTGCCAATGAATCCTTGTAAAAAATCTTCTTTATAGGATCGCCCTTGGCATAAGTTGTTGCCTTTTTTTCAATCCGGGCTGTCACAAAGGTGAAGGATAACTGGTAAACGCAAACCAATGCCAACAATATAGCTACCAGCTTGATCGCTCCTTTATTACGCATGTTTTTCCAATTTAAATTATTCTTTTATAATCCGTTCCAATTTGAACGCGCAAATATAATGGATTTATTTTAAAAAAAAGAGGCAATTCCGGGATAGGAATCACCTCTTTCCAATCATCTATTTATCTATTTAATCAAGTCGTCGTAATTCTGTTCCAGAGGTGCATTTTTCTCAAAATCCCACAAGGTGGTCTTCCTGACATTAAAGAAATAATTCCAATAGGTCCGGAGAGCACTCATATAATTCGTAATCGCCCTGTCCTTCTGCGATAAAGCATCGTTTAGCTTAAGTACATCAAGGCTTCCGAGCATAAATTTCTGCTTGGTGATATCGTACCGGGTTCTCGAAATAGTATCGGTTTTGGCAGCCAGGATCAATTGCTCATCCTGCATATTGAACTGCATAATATCAAGGAATACCTGCTGTTCGAAGTCGATTTTTTGCTGCTCAACGTTAACCTTTGCAACCGCCAGCGTTGAAGTTGCCATTTTAACCTGCCCCTTCCGCATGCCCCAGTCGAGGATCGGTATGGTAACCCCGATATTCAAACGCTGCGATTCCAGTGGCTTCAGATACGCTGCAGCAAGGTCGCTGCCCCGTTGAGTCAATCCATACTGTGCCATCAGGTTGGCCTGAAAACGTGAGTTCGATTGCACCTGTGCGAGATTTTGCTGTGCCTCAAGGATCGATCGTTCCATAGAAAGCATCTGGGGATTATTTTCCCGCGCCAGGGAAATGGCCTTTTCAACATCAACCTTTAACTTTGGTACATCAAGGGTGGTAACCAGCTCAAGGTTAATTTTATCAATGAATCCTAAAAAGGTACGAAGGTTTGACCTCTTAACCTCGAGGTCGAGAATCCCCTTATTCAGGTTATCTGTGCTGGTCAGCAAGTTCAGCTCCATCTGCATCAGGTCGCCCTGATCGATCATGCCCAGTTCAAACCGCCCCTTCGCTATCTGATAAAGAGTATCGTTGTTGGCAACATTAAACTTAGATGTCTTAACGTTCATCTGGGCCAGGGCCAGGTCATAAAAATACCGCACCGCTTTCAGGTTAACGTCTTCCATATTACTTAGGTAAGACTTTTTGGCCTCTTCAAATTTCTTTGGTTCGATTTTTTTCTGCCACTTAAACTTATTGAAGGCAAACAGTGGCTGAACCAACCCGATACTTACCGGTGTTGACATCAGCGATGCAGGATCATTATTCAACAAGTCGAGCCGCCCCAATTCGGAGCTGACATAAACACGGCCGCCGGTAATCGGTATATTCTGACTGGCTTCAAGGCTCACACTGGAGTTCAAGCGGTTCGACGGTGCATATTTTGTGACCCATTCCCCATTCTCAAGAACAACATCCTTAACAATGGAACGGCTCAGGTCGACAATGTCAGTCTGCAACGATACCGATGGAAGATAGTTGGCCTGATAGGAGCGGAATGACCAATAGCTGCTACGAAAACGATGTTTAGCCAGTATCGCATCCAGCGAATTCTCCTGAGCAAGCTTAATGACCTCTTGCAGATCGAGCTGCCTCACCTGAGACTCCTGTGCTGATAGAAGCACTGGGAATATGAGGCTGATAATAATTAGTGAAACAACACTTTTTCTCATGTCTGAAGATCTTAGATATCTTAATTTATATTAACGGTTAAGATGCCCTGAGGGATTCTACCGGATCTTGCTCTGAAGCCCGCTTGGCCGGAAGATATCCGAAAATGATACCAACAGCAGCGGAAACACCAAAGGCAACAAATACTGAAAATGGCTTGACAATAGTCTTGATATCTGCAAATTGCGTGATCAGTCCGGAAAGAATAATCCCCAGCACAACACCGATCAATCCACCGACAATACTAATTAAAGTTGATTCGGAAAGAAACTGTACAATAATGTCTTTTCTTGAGGCTCCGATGGCCTGTCGGGTTCCGATCTCCCGGATCCGTTCCATTACAGAGGCAAGCATGATATTCATTATACCGATCCCCCCAACTATCAGGGAGATACTGGCAATAGCTCCAAGTACAATATTGAATATATCCTTGGCGCGCTGTTCCTGCTTCAATAAAAGCTCCGGAACAGTGATCTTAAAATCGGCAACGCCATTGTGCCTGCGCATCAACATCCTGGTCATGATTTCCGTGGTTGTCTTAAGTTCCATGGTTTCATTAACCTGAACAACAATCTTGTCCAGCTGATTATAATTCACATTTTCGGTTGCCCCCTGATCTGACCCTGTCGTGATGGTCTGAGCCATCATCATACCACGGCCCATGCCACCAAACATTTGGATATTCGAAGATACCTCACCCATTTTACGATTGGCAATGGCACGGTTAAGGTACCGGATAAGCATCGTCTTCGAAGGAACAAAGATCTCATCATTCGTATTTGAAATTCCAAGTCCTGCCGATGAAGAGGCTACCATAACATCACGCTGGTTCAGAATGCCGATTACGCGCAACCAGTTATGACCAACCTTAACAAACTGATCCAGCGGATTTTCTGCTGGAAAAAGCAACGAAGCCACATTGGATCCGATCACACAAACAGCCTGTCCGGTTTCTTCATGAATGTTATTAAATAGATTCCCTTTATCCAGACTCAGGTTGAAAAGTGTAAAATAAGATGGACTCACACCCATTAAAACAGTCGGGCGCCGGGTCTGATTATGCTGAACAAATGAGTTTAACTGGATTTCAGAACTCACTGCCTTAACCGTAGGAATTACCTCTCGGATCGCCTGAACATCCAGTAAATTAAGCCCATTGGAAAATTTCTTCGATTCCTTCTTGCCCTCTTCGCTGGAACTTGAGGATGATTGATCGATTATGGGCTCAATGATAATATTGTTCACGCCGACCAGTTTTATCTGGTCAAGGATTTCCTTTTGTGCACCCTGACCAATGGCGAGCATGCTGATTACTGCCGCTACCCCAAAAATAATCCCGAGTGCGGTAAGTATAGATTTCAGTTTATTGGCCATTATAGCCTCAACTGCAATGATTATATCATGTAAATATCGTCGGAACATAGCTGATAAATTAGCGGTTTGTCTGCATTCTCATTGCTCCGCCGCCCTGCATTTGAGCTCCGCCTTGCATCATAGTTGCACCGCCGCTTTGCTTCATCATTTTCTGCATCTGATCACGCTGTTCCTTGGTCAGATTCTTCATATCAAATTTCTGCATACCGCCTTTTGCAGCAGCACCACCACCGGAATCCATCATAGCCTTTTCCCGTTCAGCTTGCTCCCGCTGCATTCTGGCCATATCTTCCTTCTTCTTCGCTTCTTCTACTATCCGGCGCTGTTTGACTTTCTCAAATATTTCCCAGCCCTTGATTTCCCATTTCTCGCCTTCCACCGGAACAGTAAGAAAAACTTCATTCCCTGCATCAACCCCTTCATTTACAATGATGAAATTCTCATTAGCCTCGCCGAGATCAACAATCTGGCGAACTTTAGAAGCTACATTATAAACGAAAGACATGGAATCATTGGAATGAACAGCCTCAAGCGGCAAGTACTTTACATTATCATAGCTATTGGTTCGGATCTGTGTAACTGTGGTCATGGCAGGCCTCAGCGTGGTATCACTTTCGCTCAGCAGAACCTGGACTTCAAATACTTTGGCATCTGAATTCGGCAATTGTTCCCCGACATTGGCTACTTCAGTAACTCTTCCGGTATAATGCTTATCTGGAAATGCATCAACACCGATGGACACTTCCTGACCAACAGCAATCTTACTGATATCGATCTCATTAACATAAGTTTTTGAAACCATTTTTGATAGGTCAGGCAATGTGGCAACAACGGGATCCCATGCTGAAATCTGCGAACCTACCTTACGTTTGGCGCCGCCCCACTCCTTTTTGTAAATTACCATTCCTGGCTGAGGTGCATAGACAATAAATTGATCAAGCACTTTCGCTATCTCGTTTCGTTGTTGATACTGGCGTTTCAGGTTGATCTCTGCCTTTAACATGGCAGCTTCTGATTGTTCCTTGCGTAAAGAATAATTTGTTTTGGCCTGCTCATATGCCCTTTTAGCCTTATCCAGGTTCATTTCAGATTGACGGATAGTTGCCGGTGGCTCATATTTCGACTGGTCCAGAATGATCTGCCTTTCTTCCAGCGCATACTCAAGATCTTTTATCTGATTCCGGTAATCACGCAAACTCATGGTCGTATCGAGCTGTGTCTGACGCAATGATGCTTCATCCCTTTCGATCTGATCTTCCATATTTTGCAGAGAAGTTGTTGCTTCAGTTTTATCGAGACTGGCAATATAATCGCCGGCTTTCACAACACTTCCTTCAGGGATAAGGTCGACGAGCTTGACATTATGCACACGGGCATCCCTCAATCCCTCGGGACCGCGAATATCTACTGAATTCAATGCTTGGAGCTCACCTGTTGTACTTACAATTACATCAAACTTCCCGGCTTCCACCTTAGCTTTCAGCATTACTGTCTTGTCCTTCCTGGTGACGCTGTATATCACAACAGCTGCCAGAACCGCAACAAGAACTACCACAAAGACCCAACGTCTTTTCATACCAATGGAATATTAAGATTGTTGAAAATATTTTTCCGACTACAAACTTAATCCATCGGAACGGGAAGAAAGAAGATTACCCCGGCAATTAGGGTTTTTTAACAATTCTTAACAAAATCAAGCACTTCATGAACAAAGCGGGTTCCGAGTTCGTCCGCTTCCAGCGCTGATCCAGCTTCAGTATAAACCCTGATGATGGCCTCCGTATTTGATTTACGTAAATGAACCCAACCTCCGGGAAATTCAATTTTCAGCCCATCTGAAGTTATAACAGGATAATCTTTATAAGCCTTTTGAATCGTTTCCAGAATGCGGGTAACGTCTGTTCCAGCAGGTAGATCGATCTTCTTCTTTGCCATGAAAAAAACCGGATAATCGCTCCTGATGGCAGTCATTGTTTTACCTCTTGAGGCATATAGGGAAAGAAAAAGGGCGATCCCAACCAACGCATCCCTGCCATAATGAAGAGCGGGGAAAATAATTCCTCCATTTCCCTCACCGCCAATAACCGCATGGGTTTCCTTCATGCCAGTTACCACATGAACCTCCCCAACCGGTGTTGCCAGATAAGACCCCCCATGCTTTTCAGTTACGATCCGCAATGCCCGGCTCGATGAAAGGTTTGAAACGGTATTGCCTCCCGCCTTTGACAATATATAATCAGCTACAGCTACCAGAGTGTACTCTTCACCGAAAAAACTTCCATCTTCATTCACCAGGGCCAGCCTGTCGACATCCGGATCCACCGCGATACCCATATGCGCCTTATTCTTAACAACTTCATCTGACAATTCCACCAGATGATCAGGCAGTGGTTCAGGGTTATGTGAAAATTTCCCATCGGCAACACAATTAACACAAACGACTTTTTTCACCCCCAGTGCTTTAAGCAAAGCCGGCATGGCAATGCCCCCAACCGAATTAACTGCATCAACAACCACAGTTAAACCGGCACGTGCAATTGCATCGCGGTCTACATCTTTCAATTCCAGCACTTTACTGATATGATAATCCAAGAAATCCTGTTTTGTGGTTTGTCCTAAACGGTCAGCCGGAACAAACTCGAACATTTCCTGTGCGGCCAGAACAAGAACATCTTCCCCTTCTTTGCCCGAGATAAATTCCCCGTCGCGGTTCAGCAACTTTAATGCGTTCCATTGTCCCGGATTATGACTGGCGGTGAGGATGATACCTGCAATGGCATGACAAAGCGGTACAGCCATCTCCACTGTCGGAGTGGTCGCAAGCCCGGCATTCACCACATCAATCCCCAGTGCATTCAGTGTCGAACAAACAATGGAATCAACAAGTTCGCCAGATATTCTAGCATCGCGGCCCACAACCATCACAGGTTTTTTGCCTGTTAACGGGCTCTGATGCAGAGCCCAGGTTCCAAAAGCTGCAGTAAATTTAACAATGTCCAGAGGGGTTAACCCTTCGCCAGGGCGGCCTCCAATGGTGCCCCGGATACCAGAAATCGATTTTATAAGTGTCATAAGTTGATGGTCAAACCGGCAAGGTATTGAGTTTTCGTGATAACTTTGCAATGGGCAACGTTTTTTTGCCAACCTTTGCAAACTCAATAATTTAAGGAAAGTGAACAGGAGAACAATCAGTGTAAATAAGCCCGACAGGCATGAAAAAGTTCGTCTTAACCGTTATATTGCCTCTTCGGGGATCTGCTCCAGACGGGATGCAGACGAACTGATCAGCCGTGGAGTAGTCGAAGTGAACGGAGTTAAAACGACCGAAATGGGCACCCAGGTCAATCCTGGTGATACCGTCAAAGTGAACGGCAAAACGATAAAAAACGAACGTAAAGTTTATATCCTGCTCAATAAACCGAAAGATACTCTCACAACTACCGATGACCCTGAAGGTCGCCGTACCGTTCTGGATCTTGTTCAGAATGCAACCTCAGAACGAATTTTTCCGGTAGGTCGCCTCGACAGAAACACCACAGGAGTGCTGCTTCTTACTAATGATGGAGATCTGGCAAGTAAACTCACCCATCCGAAATATAAGGTGAAAAAGGTTTACGAAGTCAGAACGGCTCAGAATGTCACCGAAGAAATGCTCAATTCGATGCTGAATGGGATCGAACTCGAGGATGGTGTCATGAAACTGGATTCAGTTACGTTTATTGATCCTCAATCGAAAAAAGATCTTGCTGTCGAAATCCATTCAGGAAAAAACAGGATCGTCCGACGGATATTCGAACAACTTGGACTTGAAATCGTTAAACTCGATCGCGTGTATTTTGCCGGATTGACAAAAAAGACGCTTGCCCGCGGAAAATGGCGGTTTATGACCCCCAAAGAAGTCGGTTGGCTCAAAATGCACAAATAACCTGACACCTGATACCTGATACCTGACACCTGATACCTGTTGTTTTATGAAATCCGGCTTTGTAAATATTATCGGCAACCCCAATGTGGGTAAATCCACCTTGATGAATGCCCTTGTCGGTGAACGCCTCTCGGTGATCACTGCAAAATCACAGACAACCAGGCACCGGATTTTCGGTATCGTCAATGGTGATGATTATCAGATAGTCTATTCTGATACGCCAGGACTGATCAAGCCAATGTATAAACTTCAGGAAGCTATGGTCAGATCAGCCAGATCCGCTCTGTCTGATGCCGACATCCTGCTTTATGTCACTGACGTTTTTGAAACATCCGACAAAAATCCGGATATAATATCAATTGTTCAGCAATCAAAAGTTCCTTTGATACTGATCATCAATAAAATAGACCTTAGCAATCAGGCACAGGTGGAAGTTCTTGTTGAAAAATGGCATGGGATATTTCCTGCTGCCGAGATATTTCCAACGTCTGCTCTGCTCAAATTTAACCTGGACACACTGTTCAACAGAATACTTGAATTACTGCCTGATGCTCCACCCTATTTCGACAGGGATCAGCTGACTGACAGGCCCGAGCGATTTTTCGTTACCGAAATTATCCGTGGCGCGATTCTTGAGAATTACCAGAAAGAAATCCCATACGCGGTTGAGCCGGTAGTGGAAGAATTTAAAGAGGAAGCGGAAATTATCCGAATCCGAACAGTTATATATGTTGAGCGCGATTCACAGAAAGGAATCCTGATCGGTCATAAGGGAGAATCTCTGAAACGGGTCGGTACGCAGGCAAGAAAAGATCTCGAGATATTCTTCGAGAAAAAAGTTTATTTGGAAATGTTCGTAAAAGTGGCCCAGGATTGGAGAAACAGACCAGACAGCTTGAAGTCATTTGGTTATGAACTCTGATACAGAAAGATATAATTATGGCAAATATTGTAGCAATCGTTGGTCGGCCGAATGTCGGTAAGTCAACGCTATTCAATCGAATTACACAAACACGTCAGGCAATCGTTCATGAATCGAGCGGAGTAACCCGTGACCGGCATTACGGTAAAGCCTTTTGGAACGGACATGAATTTTCCATCATCGATACCGGCGGATATATCACCAACTCTGATGATGTTTTCGAAGAAGAGATCCGAAAACAGGTTATTCTCGCGATCGAGGAAGCTGATGTTATTGTATTTACTGTTGACGTTGAGGCCGGTATCACTGATATCGAT
>CAIXHD010000460.1 GCA_903919065.1 uncultured Bacteroidota bacterium | reverse complement strand
CTCAATCCTGGGCAAAAGAAAGGCGTTGGTCATATAATGCGAAGCGGGAAACATCTCCTGAAAATGATCAATGAGGTACTGGAAATCTCACGGATCGAATCAGGGCGCTTATCGCTTACTCTCGAACCTCTGCAGCTGAAAGGAGCAATCGGGGAAATGCTTGATACTGTTCAACCGCTAGCACTTAAGCGGAATATCAAGCTGAACATGGTGATTTCATCTGTTATTCAGAATTATGTCAGGGCCGACAGGCAACTGCTCAATCAGGTGTTGCTGAATCTGTTGAATAATTCGATCAAGTATAACAGCGAGGGTGGGTCAGTGAATGTGAGTGCGATAATGATGCCACCTGATTGTTCCGGGATAACATATATGCGGATAAATATTTCAGATACCGGCCCGGGCATCTCTGCTGAAAACATCATCAAAGTTTTTAACCCGTTCGAAAGGATCGGAGCTGAAATTACCGAAACAGAAGGCTCAGGACTCGGACTCTCCGTTGCCAAGAAACTCATCGAAAATATGGGCGGCAATATTGGAGTCGACAGTGAATTTGGAAATGGCTGTACTTTCTGGATTGAATTGCCGCAGTGCGATGCACCCCCGATGAGCGCCGAAAAATCCGAAAGTGCCATCATTATGGAATCCGGATTTGCCAATAAGTCTGGAACAGTTTTATATATCGAGGATGATATTTCCAACATCGAGCTGGTTGAGGAGATTATTGGCACTCATTGTCCCGGAATTCGTCTGATAACCAAGATGAATGGAGAAAATGCGGTAGAGGTGGCAAAGGAAAGTGATCCCGATCTAATTCTTCTCGATCTAAATTTGCCTGGGTTGCCTGGTGCTGAAATTCTTAAACTGTTCCTGGCCGACGAAATCCTCCGGGAAATCCCGGTTGTTATTGTCAGTGCCGATGCCATGCCTCAGCAGCTTCAAAGACTATTGGATGCAGGTGCAAAGCAATATTTGACCAAACCGTTAAATGTTATTGAGTTTTTGAATGTAATTGACGAATTTATACAGGAATAAAATGTTGGACGAGTCTTTTAAAAATGCAGCAATCCTGGTGGTCGATGATCAGGATGCAAATGTCGACATCCTTCTCGGATTTCTCGAAACCCAGGGCTATACGAACGTTAAAGCAACCGTTCATCCCCGAACGGTAGTGGCACTTGTAAAATCGTTTGAACCTGACATTATCCTGCTCGATCTGCTGATGCCTCACCTGTCGGGATATGAAATTCTTGGCCAGCTTAAATCAATAATACCATCAACAGCATATTTGCCTATTCTGGTGCTTACTGCTGATATGAACATTGAAGCCAAACAACGTGCCCTCGCTCTTGGCGCAAAAACCTTTCTCGGAAAGCCTTATGACCTGCATGAAGTTGGTTTGAATATTAAGAACCTGTTGTTTACCCGCTACTTAATGCAACAACTCGAGAATCAAAAACTAATTCTGGAGGATAGGGTGAGAGAACGGACTGCTGAACTTGAACAGAAAATTGCTGATTTGACCGCAAAGAACGATCTTTGAGGATCTAAGATTATAGTCATGTTCTGTCTGAAAAAGAAGCCGGCGTTTTTTTCAGCGGCGTTAATTTTCATTACGCTCAGCACGTTTATTATCAGTTGCTCAGTCCCAAAAGAACCCCTTAATATTTGCTGTTCGAGCACCAGTGATTTATATGGTATTCTGCAATCGCAGCACCACCTGCAAATTGAAAGCTTTAATACGCCGGAGGAGGCAGCCAGAGATGCCGGTGAAGGTCAGGGTATCCTCATCACCGCTGATAATTATCCGGCTAAGCAGGTTGAACTCTCTGCCGAATTTTTTGCGTTAGTTCAGAGCAAACGATTGCGTGTGTATGTTGAGTACCCAACTTATCTTCCTGGTATTCATCTGGATAAACCGATAAAGAGTTCCATTGAACGGTTAGTGGTTAACTCATCGTTTTTTAAATCCAACCCCGATAGTCTAAGCATTCTGGTAGCCAACGGACTCAATTATGTTCCTGCCAGTCAGGTGCCCAGCCATTTGGTTACAGCCAAAGTTGCCGGATTTGACCATGCACAGTTTGGCTTACCAGAAAAAACATTCCCGGTGCTTTTCGAATTACCCGAATATTCCGTTTTAGTTTCCACCACCAGTCTGAGCCGGATGGTGACCGGAAGGTTTGCCCCGCAAAAGGAGTGGATTGGGGTGTGGTCAGCAATTTTACATTACCTGTTACCGGGTGCGGAAATTGAGAATATCAATTGGACACCAACAGTCAGGCCGACTTATGGCATCAATCAGAATCTGCCGGCCGGATATCAGAAGAGAGCGGTAAAGACAGGAATCGAGTGGTATCAGAAGGCAAATATGATAGTCAATAATGGCCGGGAGGGGTCCTATGAAGCTATCATGTCGGTGATTGATGAGCAAGGAGCCCAGCCCGTGGGAATGGTGAAAAGAGGCGATTGCATCGGCGAGACTGCAATGGCATTTGCCACCGCAGGAGACCTGTTGAATGATAAAAAATACAAAGCGATCTCAACAAATCTGCTCGATTATTATCTGGTCCGTTCAACTGCCGCGCAGAATGAGTGGGCTGATTCCACCCATGGAGCGTACGGCCTGATCCCGTGGGGTATTACCAATTATGCCTGGTACCGTGCAAATTATGGTGACGATAATGCCCGTGAAATGATGGGCATCATGGTCTCATCGGCATTGAACAAGACGGACCAGTGGGACACTATCCTGATGCGATGTTTGCTGGCCCAACTGAGGACTACCGGCACCTCCGGGTTTCGCGGCGACAGGATCGATCTTCCGGAATTCGCGCAAAACGGGTGGGAATATTATTATAAACGCGATATCATAAATATGGCTCCTCATTTTGAGGCCTATCTGTGGGCTTGTTTTCTCTGGGCGTTCGATAAAACAAAGGATTCCCTGTTTCTGGAAAAAACCGAAAAGGCCATCGATATTACGATGAAGGGCTACCCCGATCAATGGTCATGGACCAACGGTCTGGCTCAGGAAAAGGCAAGGATGATACTGCCGCTGGCCTGGCTGGTTCGGGTACATGATACTCCTGAACATCGGGAATACCTTAATCGAATGGTGGGTGACCTGCTGAAATTGCAGGATTCTTCGGGAGCTATCCGGGAGGAACTGGGCGATCTGAAGATGGGCCGTTTTCCGCCGCCGCAGAGCAATGAGGCTTATGGCACCAATGAAGCTTCGCTGATTGGAAATAATGGTGATAAAGTGAGTGATCTGCTCTATACAACAAATTTTGCCTTTCTCGGTCTTCATGAGGCTGCTGCTGTCACAGGCGATCCGGTGATAAAAGCAGCTGAGGACAGGCTGGCGCAATTTTTATGCCGCATTCAGGTATATTCTCCAGCGCGCTCTCAGCTTCACGGTGGTTGGTTCAGAGCGTTTGATTATGGCAGGTATGAACACTGGGGCTGCAATGCCGATCAGGGCTGGGGTGCCTGGTGTATTGAAAGCGGATGGACACAAGGCTGGATAACCTCCTTGCTTGCTTTCCGCGAAATGAATACCTCTGTTTGGGATTTGACCAGGGAATCGAAGGTTGCGGTGAATTATGAGCAACTGAAGAAGAAGATGTTGCTCTCAAAAACCTCGGTACGATAGCGAAAAGGTGCTCTCAATCAATGCAGTACGACAGCGTAAAGGTGCTCTCAATCAATGCAGTACGACAGCGTAAAGGTCCCCGCTTCCGGCTGCGCCTGCGCGGGGATGACAAAGAAGGAATGCTAGGTAGGACACATTCTGAAAGAACGCTATTGCTGAAACGGCTGACAGAACGCTTTTGCTGAAATGCCTGGAAGAACGTTTAGCTGAAATTGCTAATTAGTGCCTTCTTTTTCAAGCTATCCTAATTAGGAAGCCCTTTTCTGTCATCCTCGCGAACGCGGGGACCTTTACGCTGCCGTACTAAGGTCAAAGAGGGAGGAGACATGGCTCCTCCCCTACAACGTTTTTCCGTGTTTCGCGTCACGTGTTAAACGTACATCCCATTCCTGCGTTCCTTCAGCTTCTCGTCGAGAATGTAATCATCATAGTCCATGGTCCGGTCGAT
>CAIXHD010000459.1 GCA_903919065.1 uncultured Bacteroidota bacterium | reverse complement strand
GTGGTGATGAGTGAGGAGACCGAGTTCAGGCTGTTGAAAAGAAAATGCGGATTAATCTGGGATTTCAAACGGTCGATTTCAGCTTCTTTAACTTGCAAGCGCAGAGTGGATTCCTTGCTGATTCGTGCCTTACGATCTTCTCCGTTGATATAAAGGTAATAGATCATAATGATCAGCGAATAGTAGAAAAATCCGGCTATTCCTCTCCAGGGCAATGAACCGGTAAGGAACTGCTGGTAAATGGGTTGATTCGTCCAGAGATTACTAAGGATGATGAATCCCAGACCAAGCCATACGCCAAGCACAAACATGGAAATCAGCAGGTGATTCCAAAGGCGGTCCATTATGCCCGCTTTGGTAAAATCATAGTACCGGATGGAGTACCAGAGACCGAGAGCGATCCCGGCAAACAGAAGATTGTAAGTTATACTGTCGGAAATTGCCATCCGAAGTTCCTGCCCGGCCGCCAGCCATAAAACAACTGCATGGATACTGGCAATCAGTATCCATGCAGCAATATAAGTGATGGTATTGGTCCTGCTGACCAGGAACGGATTTTTCATATCAGATTCCGTATGATTTTACTTCACCGCCACCAAAGATAGCCATACCTTTGATCACCAGCATAGTATTCTGGTCGTAAACAAGGTTAGGCATTCTTTCGCGCTTGTCGCTGAACCCGCCGAAGATAGCTACTACCTCAACTTTGACTGTCCAACCGGCTGGAACAATAACGTTAGATCCTCCAAAGATACTGAGTGTATCAAGGATTTGCTGACCTTCGGCCAGTTTGGCATTCATGAGATTGATCTTTGATCCTCCAAAAATGCTCAAAATACGGCCACCTTTGAAATTCTGTGAGGTGACAATCCTGTCGCCGCCGCTGAATACAGCCACCTCATCTATAAAATCCCGGTTGTCTCCATCCTGCTCCGGGCGCCTAAGCTGACGCAGGTAACGCGGAGGAGCTGCAATCAGGTAAATACCGAATAACAGAAGCATTGCAGGCCAGAAGGCATGCCGCCAGTATTCAGGAAAAACATAAAAATGGTTAACCAGTGAAATGCCACCGATGGCGATCAGGAAGACCCCCGGAACAACACTGCGATTGTTGATAAGGGATATTACACCGATAGCGATGAGAAACATCTGCCAGGAGATAACGATCCTCTTAACATCGTAGGGAATAATGTCAAAAACGTTGCCCAAGGCGATAATACCGACGAAAATAAGCAATACACCCCAGCCTCTGCGGCTGTTCAGGTGCCTGCGCTGGTCAAAAACCGGGCGATCCGGCCGGTGACTCCTTCTGAAATCTCTGTCCATGCGTTCCATCTTTTTCTTTTTATTAAATGATTTCGACTAATTTTTCGATTAACGCATCAAAGATATGGCACTGAGAAAGAGGTACTCAACACCATTTCGGTGAAACGGTGAATAATTACCGGCGAATGGCGAATGAAATCTTTGGAAATACTTAGACGATACATACGTACAATATGCCCGTATTGTTTTATAAGTGAGCCTCTTTTTTTTTTAAAAATTAGGTAATTCAGTTTTGTAGATATTATATTTGCATGCTTGGCAAAATATGATAATAACCAGAGTTTATCTGTTGGTGGATTATTTGCCCTGAACGACCTTTAAGATTTGACACTATAAAAATTACGAATAATCAATTAACAATTAATTAACTACTCAATGAAAAAGGCTAGAAAAAAAAGTAAGATCCAGGCTGCTTCGCTGGTCATCCCGGCTGCTTTGGTAATCAGCATCGCGATTTTCCAATTAGTTTTTGGAGCAGGGGAAAACTTTATCGGTGGCAATAGCGAGAATATGCCGCTGAACGGTAACATGATGGGAACAATTTACAAAGGAGGATTTATCGTACCGATCCTGATGACTCTTTTGTTAACCGTTATCACTTTTAGTATTGAGAGATTTGTTGCCATCCGCAGGGCTAAAGGCAAAAATCAGGCTGTTCAGCTGATTGCTGATGTAAAAGAAAAGCTCAATGCCCATAAGGTTGCTGAAGCAATTGTATTATGTGACGCCCATAAAGGCTCCTTAGCCAATGTTATCAAATCAGGCTTACTGAAATATCAGGAAGTTGAGAAAGATGACACCTTGAGTAAAGAACAAAAAACGGTAGCTATTCAGAAAGACGTTGAAGAATCAACTTCACTTGAATTGCCTTCACTAGAACAGAACCTGGTTATCCTCGCAACTATTTCTTCAGTTGCAACCCTGATGGGTCTGCTGGGAACAGTTCTTGGTATGATCCGGTCATTCGCCGCTATGTCAAGTGCAGGTGCACCTGACTCAACCAAACTTGCTACTGGTATTTCAGAAGCTCTTATCAACACCGCTTTTGGTATCGGTACTGCAGCTCTGGCAGTTATTATGTATAACTTTTTTACTACCAGTATTGATAAAATTACCTATAGCATTGACGAAGCCGGCTATAGCATTGTACAGTCATTTGGTGCGACCCATAAATAGTCCTGGTTTATGCCAAAATTTAAAATTCCGAGGAAAAGTACCTGGCAGGATATGACTGCGATGTGTGATGTAGCGTTTTTGTTATTGACGTTCTTCATCCTTACATCGAACATGGTCCAAGTCGAAGCTGTCAAGGTAGCTATACCCTCTTCGATTTCCGAGATAAAAATCCTGGAAACGAATATTGTCAAAATCCTGATTGACCCGCAAGGAAAAGTCTTTTATGAGATTGACGGTCAGGAGCATCGCATGAACTTGCTTAAAAAGATGGGTGAACAGTACAGTATTTCCTTTACTGAAAAGGAATTAAGGGAATTCAGTATTGTTCCAAGCTTTGGCGTACCCATGGCAGCCATGAAAAACTATCTCGCCATGGACGCGGAAGTTAGGGCTAACAAAGAAAACCTGCTGGGCATACCATGCGATTCTACCGATAACCAGCTGAAATTCTGGATCGGGATGTCGTTGTCCGTAAACCCTAAGATTCTAATTTCCATCAAGGCCGACCAGAGCACTCCTTTTCCGGTTGTTAAAAAAGTTTTCGGAACCTTACAGGACCTGAAACAAAACCGGTTTAACCTGATCACCAGCCTCGAAGAAAATCCAATCCGCTAAATAAACTGAAAAATGTCAGAAATAAATACAGATAAAGGTGGCGGTAAGAAGCATTCCAAGAAACCAAAAACGAAAAAGGTATCGACGCGAATCGACCTTACGCCGATGGTTGACCTTGGCTTCCTGCTGATCACTTTTTTTATGCTGGCTACTACGCTGATCAAACCACAAACCATGGAGATCAGTATGCCTTCTAAAGATAAGGTTCCCGAAGAGGAGCAAAGTAAGATTAAGGCATCCAAGGCTATAACTATTGTTCTTGCAAAGAATGATAGCATATATTACTATTTCGGTACCCGCGAAAACGATATCGATCCGGAAGTAATAGTTTCCAACTATGGACCCACCGGTATCAGGCAGGTGCTACTCGACAGGAACGCTTCTGTTATGGCAAAAGTCGCCCAGCTAAAAAAAGAGAAAGAAGCCAAGAATCTTTCAGAAGAAGATTTCGCAAAGCAACTTTCTACTATCAAGGCTGACGACAAAGCGCCAATTGTTGTAATCAAGTCAACCGACGATGGCACTTACAAGAATATGGTAGATATCCTTGATGAGATGAATATTTGCAATATAGGCCGATATGCCATTGTTGACATTACGGATTTTGACAAGGAATTAATTCAGAACCGTAAAAAATGATGCTATGAAAACAGGAACAAACATTTTTTCCGACGAATGGATTTCCATGGTTTTTGAAGGCAGAAACCAGGAATACGGAGCATTCGATCTCAGGCATCTCTCCAATAAACGACACACCCGTGCTATCATAATAGCATTTGTTCTCTTTACCATAGGAATTTGCTCGCCGATTATTGTTAAAAAGGTTATGCCGAAATCCAGAGAGCGTAACGTTACGGTTACCACTCTTGCCAACCTTAAGCTTGAAGATCAGGCACCCGAAAAGCCCAAGGAAATTTACATTCCACCGCCACCGGTAAGGTCGACGATCAAATTTACGGCACCTGTTATTAAGCCGGATGAAGAGATCCCCGTTGAAGAAGAGATGAAAACGCAGGACGAACTCAACAAAACCGATATCACTATTGGTGCAGCAGACGTAAAAGGTATTGACACACTACCTCCGGATTTGTCAGGTCTCGAAGCGGATGCTCAGGGCCAGCAGATCGTTGAGGTTGAAACATTGCCGTTTGCATTAGTTGAGGAGCAGCCTATTTTTCCAGGTGGTGAAGATGCCTTGCTGGCATTTATTCAAAAGACTACCCGCTATCCTGATGAAGCTATCGAAGCCGGCGTATCCGGCCGTGTTTTCGTAGGCTTCGTTATCGATACCAACGGAAAAGTTACCCAGGTGAAACTGCTCAGGGGAGTATCAAGGGCCCTGGATGAGGAAGCCTTGCGTGTTATCCGTTTAATGCCGGAGTGGATGCCAGGAAGGCAGAACGGACATACCGTAAGAGTATCCTATTCAGTACCTGTAAATTTTGTACTTCACTGATGAAGACTGTTCCCGTAAAGGCGATCAGGTACTTTCGTTTAGTTATGCCTGTGTTCTACATTTTGGTGGGAACACTCCTCCTGTTCACCGGATTTCTGGCTGAACAGGTTGGTAAATACGGGCGTGCTGCCGGAGGCTTGATGGTTATTTACGGCATATTCCGGATTTACCGGACTATTAAAGACAATTCAAAAATGGAAAGTGATGAAACAGCCAATTAGCATATTTTTTGTGCCTTTGGCTGTTTTATTGCTGACCTCCCTTTCCTGTCAGAATAATTCAACCAAGGAGAAGCTCAGCACTCCCACTTCCGGGACGGTGACCATCTATTCTGACGAATCATTCAAACCGGTCATTGATCCACTGCTGAGCGTATTTAATGCACTATATCCGTACGCAACGGTTAGCTGCAATTACCAATCGGAAACAGATGCAATGAACCTGTTTCTGAAAGGCAAAAACTCGATGATTTTTGCCACACGAAAACTTACCACAGCAGAAACAGACTATTTTCATTCCTATCAGCTGTTTCCGGCTGAAATTCATTTTGCGAGTGATGCCATTGCATTAATTGTTCATCCAAATTTTACCGATTCCATTATTTCGGTAACCCAAATCCGCGAAATTCTTACCGGCAAAATATCTACCTGGAAACAGCTCGGTCATCTGGGCAGTTCAGATAACATCAGGCTGGTTTTCGATAATACAGGCTCCGGTACCGTACGCTTTATGATCGACTCGATCTGCCACGGTGAAGCCCTGAGCCAAAATCTCAGTGCCCTGAAAGGGAACAGCGAAGTCATCCAATATGTATCTGAACATCCCAATTCCATTGGGGTTATTGGTGTTGGATGGATTAGTAACGGGCGCGATTCTACAAGCAGATCATTTCTGGGAAAAATTAAGGTGTTGCGGGTAAGCCGCTCTGATCGCCCTACCCTGGCTGATTCTTATTACCCCTACCAGGCAAATCTTTTTCCCGGATTGTATCCTCTGCTGCGACCCATTTATCTGATCAATGTCGAGCCGCATAAAGGACTGGCCAGTGGTATGGCCTCCTTTGTTTGCAGCGACCGTGGACAACGCATAATATTAAAGACAGGGATATTACCTGCCTATGAGACTATAAGAAAAGTAAAAATTAAAGAATAACTTGTTATGAAGAAGATTCTAATCTCGATGACCGCCTTTGCCGCCGTATTGTTATTCCCGGTTTTATCAGGCTTTGCCCAGGATCCGTCAAAACGTATGGAAATGGGACAATACGCCAAGGCAAAAAGTGCTTATCTGGAAAAATACAATAAGAAGCAGACATCAGACCCAAATCTATTTTTCAATTTGGGTAACCTTTACCTGAAAACGAACCAAAATGATTCTGCTGCTTTCTTTTTCAAGCAAGGAATTCTGCTTGCCAAATCCAATCCACTGAACTATGTGGGTCTGGCTAATTATTATTATCAGACAGGTGATACTGTACAGGCTAAATCGAACTTAAAGTATTCCGCCTCACTGGCCAGAAACAACCCCGACTATTATCTGGCTCTTGCCGAAATGTATATGCAGCCCAATCCAGGCAATACCGCTCTGGCTGAAAAAAACCTCGACAAAGCTCTGGAACTGAAGCCGGGATATGCAAAAGCACATATTTTGAAAGGTGACTTTTGGTTGACCCAGAACAAAGCAGGTGAAGCAGCCAACTCTTATAAGCAGGCTATATATTATGATAAAAACAATCCACTTACCCATTACAAGGCAGGACAGATTTATGCCAGGGGAAGAATTTATCAGGATGCTATCAATGAGATGAAGAAGGCTATTGCCATCGACAGCAATTATGTTCCTGCTTACAGGGATATGGGTGAAATCTATCTTTTGTACGATCAGTATCCTTTTGCCCGCAAAAGTTACGACAGCTATATCAGCAAGATTGATCCGGAACCAAACGACCTTATCCGTTATGCATCAATTTTAGTTTTGGATAAAGATTATGCCAAAGCTTCAGAAATTCTTGCTCAGTTAAAAGCTAAAAATGTGGAAGACAAGAATATTCTCAGACTTCAGGCTTACACTGATTATGAAACCGGTAAATATCAAACCGGGTTAGCTTCCATTCAGAGCTTCTTCCAGAATCCTCAAAATGTTAATCCTATTGCCTCTGACTATGAATATTATGGTAACCTGCTGAGGAAAAACAATATGGATTCACTCGCCATTCCACAATTTCTGAAAGTTATTGAGCTTGATAGCACCAAGTTTTCATTGAACGATGAGATTGGCAAGATTTATGAAAAAGCGAAATATTTTCCAGAGGCTGCACATTATTATGAAATTATGCTGACCAAGAAACAGCCTACCCAGGTCGACTATTTCAAAATCGGCCGATTATATTATCTGGCTGCCACGAATAAGATTTTTACTGATTCCGTTCAGAAACTTGCCGATTCCCTGGTAAGACCAGAGCGTGTTAAAAAAGCATCTGAGAATTTCGCAAAAGTGAGTGAGCTCTCACCGAACAACCACCTTGGATGGCTCTTCCAGGCCCGTACACAGACTCTCCTGGATCCCGAAACCGAACTCGGACTTGCCAAGCCTTATTATGAGAAAGCATTGGTTATCATGAATGCAAATCCGGAAAAATTCAAGAAAGAGATCACTGAAGCACTCAAGTATATAGGATTCTACTATTATGTGAAGTTTGATAACGCTACCAAAGAGGCAAAGAAAGCTGATATTCCACTTTATCGTGATTCATCACTGGTATACTGGAATAATATCCTGACTATGGATCCAGCTGATAAGCAGGCGGCAGATGCCATTAATGCCCTAAAACAAAAGCCGGAAAAAATTAAATAGTTTTGAAAGGCATCTTTTAAGATGCCTTTTTAATTTCAGCATGAGGTAACAATTTATTACCATTGTAATCGTTTTCTAGCTAAACAGGAGATTTTAAAATATGTCAGCAATTTCAGACCAGGTAATAGCCACAGCACCAGCCGGTATTTCAATCTTCCAGCTATTGTTAAACGGGGGATTGGTGATGATACCAATCTTACTTCTATCCGTGATCGCTGTATATGTTTTTGTCAACAAATTCATGTATGTCAGTCGACTGGCAAAAGTGGACCAGAGTTATGTGATTAATATCCTGAACAGTCTTGATGGAACAGACGTAGGCAGGGCGATCCAGATGTCAAAGATGAATAATACGGCAATCGGCCGGATATTTGAGACCGGTCTGCATTATATCGGCAGGCCTGTCAAGGACATCGAGGCATTCATTGAAACTGCAACCAACCTGGAAATCGGGAAAATGGAAAAGAACCTCAGCTATCTGGGTATCATTGCAGGTATTGCCCCAATGCTTGGTTTCATCGGAACCATTTCAGGGGTTATTAAAATATTCTACAGCATATCGATGACGGATAATATAAGTATCGGCATTATCGCCGGCGGACTGTACCAGAAGATGGTTTGCTCCGGTGCCGGTCTGATTGTCGGAGTACTTGCCTATTCCTTTTATCATTATCTCCAGATGATGATCGACCGTTTTACTCTTGCCGTTCAGGATTCTGCTTTTGATTTTATGAAAAGAATCACACAGCCGTGAAACTCCGCCGAAACAAACCTTTTCAGGCTGAAGTCAGCACCACTTCGCTGAACGACATCATGTTCTTCCTGCTGCTGTTCTTCCTCATCGTATCTACGATGGCCAATCCGAATGTTATCAGGCTCATGCTGCCTAAAGCCGGTACTACTCAAACCGTCAGCAAGCTGCAGATCACTGTTTCGGTAACAGAAGATAAGCGCATCTATCTGGACAATAAAGAGATTACTTTTGATCAATATACTGCCGAGCTTAAAAAAGTTGCTACCACCATGGATGAGCCAACTATCATTCTTCGCATGGCTCAAAACCTGATTATTCAGGATCTGGTGGATTATCTTGAGGTTGGCGCCAAAGAAAAGGTGAAAATCGTACTGGCAACGGAAAAAAAGAAGTAATTCCCTCCATAAAGGCCTCTATCATAGCGACATATGCACATCTGTTAATTGATGCACATTTAGTTTTCAATTATCCCCGAAAAGACTAATTTAGGGGCTTTGAAAAGTAAATCGAACTTGAAAACAGGTAAACACTGCTGATATGTCAAGCGCTTCAAATCATGAGATTCATGTGGATAATTCATTATCCGGCTTAATTCTGAAACATACCGAAGTACCGGTTCAAAAGTGCTATCAATGCGGCAAATGTTCCGCTGGATGTCCTGTGGTAAATGAAATGGATTATCCGCCCAGCCTTCTTTTAAGAATGCTGCAGACCGGAACTCCGGAAATGGAGGAAAAGGTGCTCCGTTCCTATTCCATATGGCTTTGTTTAAGTTGCGAGCAGTGCATTTCCCGCTGTCCGATGGAAATAGACATTCCAAAGATGATGGACTATCTGCGGCAGGTATCTTACAAGAAGAAGATGGTCAATCCAAAGGCCAAAGACATTGTCAGATTTCACAAGGCTTTCCTTGATTCCATAAAAAATACCGGCCGGTTGTATGAGATTGGGCTAACGCTTGATTTCAAACTCCGTTCCATGAATTTAATGCAGGATCTTACCACCGCTCCATCAATGATAGCCAAAGGGAAACTCGGACTTTTCCCGGAAATGATCAAAGGCACAAAACACATGGCCAAGATATTCGCTAAAACTACCGGATTAAAATCGGAGGATGAAAAATGAAGTTAGGAATTTATCCAGGGTGCTCATTAACCGGTTCAGCCAGGGATTATAATGAATCGGTATTCGCCATAGCCGAAGCCTGCGACATACAGCTCGAGCAGGTTCCCGACTGGAACTGCTGCGGAGCTACTGCCGCACACAACATGAACAAGGAATTGTCGCTCGCCCTTCCTGCCCGTATTCTTGCACAGGCCGAAAAGGTGGGCATGACAGATATTGTTATTCCCTGTGCTGCCTGTTACAGCAGACTGATGGTAACGCAGCACGAGCTGAATAATGATCCTGTATTGAAGAACAGGGTTTCCGAAATCATTGAGATGGATTTTAAAGGAACAACGGCTATTCTCAATGTTGTTCAGATGATCGACAAGTATGTAACGCCGGTGTTAAAAGATAAGATCGTTAAGAATTTCAGCCACAAGGTTGCCTGCTATTATGGCTGCCTGATGGTTCGTCCGTATAAAGTTCTGCAATACGATCAGCATGAAGACCCGCAAGGGATGGATAATGTGATCCGCCTGCTTGGTGGCACCGCCATTGACTGGGGTTATAAGGTTGAATGCTGTGGTGCCGGACTTACCATGTCGAAAACCGAAATCGTTGGAATGCTTTCCGGCAAAATCGTTAAGGATGCTACCCGTCGCGGTGCACAGGCGATCATAGTAGCCTGCCCGATGTGCCACTCCAATCTCGATATGCGCCGGCCGGCTATCAATGAGTATACCAAGGAGAAAATGGATATCCCGGTACTATATATTACTGATGCCATTGGTATGGCGTTAGGTATTGACGAGAAGAAGCTGGGTTTACAGCGTCATTTTGTGCCAGTAAAAATGGCTGAATATATTCCTCCGGTACCCGAACCAAAAAAACCGAAGGCTAAAGAACCAATTAACAACTTATAAAGATGTCCCGAATAGGAGTTTTTGTTTGTCATTGCGGCGAGAACATCAGTGCAACCGTAGATGTTGCGAAAGTTGCCGATGATTCCTCCAGGTTACCTGGAGTGGTTCATAGTGTTGACTATAAATATATGTGCTCTGATCCGGGTCAGACCCTGGTTAAGGAAGCCATAAAAGAACATAACCTCACCGGTGTAGTCGTTGCAGCGTGTTCACCACGAATGCATGAGCCAACTTTCCGAAAAGCCTGCGCAACTGCCGGGCTCAATCCGTATCTGAGTGAGATGGCGAATGTACGTGAACATTGTTCCTGGGTCCATGATAAAGGTGAGCAGACCACACAGAAAGCGTTTGATGTGGTGAGGGCTATGATATCCAAGGTCTCCAACAATGGAGCCCTGGAACCCATCAAGGTGCCGGTTACAAAAAGGGCGCTTGTTGTTGGCGGTGGGGTTGCAGGAATTCAGGCAGCGCTTGATATCGCAAATTGCGGTCATCAGGTAATCCTGGTTGAACGGTCACCCTCCATCGGCGGACACATGGCACAGCTTTCAGAAACCTTCCCTACCCTCGATTGTTCGCAGTGCATTCTTACACCCCGAATGGTTGAAGTGGCCCAGCATCCGAATATCACACTTTACACCTACAGTGAAATAGAAAGTGTGGATGGGTTTATTGGAAACTTCAAGGTTAAAATAAGGAAAAGGGCGCGCAATCTTGATGAAGATCTTTGCACCGGCTGTGGACTTTGTACCACTAAATGCCCGCAAAAGAAAATTCCGAGTGAATTTGAACAGGGCCTGGGTTTCCGACCTGCAATCTATACTCCATTTCCTCAGGCGGTTCCAAATAAGCCGGTGATCGATCACGACAACTGCACCTATTACAAGTCCGGCAAATGCAAGGTATGCGAGATAGTCTGCCCTACTAAAGCCATCCGGTTTGAGCAGGAAGATACCATCCTGGATGTTGAAATCGGTGCTATCGTTCTGGCAACAGGTTTCGATATTAAACGGTCCGACTTTTTCCCGGAATATGGTAAAGGAAAATATAAAGACGTAATCGACGGATTGCAGTTTGAGCGACTGGCATCTGCCTCAGGCCCAACGCAGGGAATGATCAGGAGGCCATCAGACGGTCAGATTCCTAAAAAAATTGTCTTCATCGCCTGTGCCGGCTCGCGCGATCCGGCCAAAGGGATAGAATACTGCTCGAAGATCTGCTGTATGTATACGGCCAAGCATGCTATGCTATATAAGCACAAGGTACATGACGGCGAAGCACATGTGTTTTATATGGATATCCGCGCAGGCGGCAAAATGTATGAAGAATTTGTTCGCCGCGCGATTGTTGAAGACCACGTTAATTACACGAGAGGCCGCGTATCGACTATATATGAGCTCGATGGCAAGCTGATTGTAAAAGGAGCCGACACCCTGCTTGGTGCCCAGGCCGTGGAGATTGAAGCCGATATGGTAGTTCTGGCAACTGCAGGTATAGCGAATGACGGATCAGAGGAACTCGCACAGAAGATGCACGTTTCCTACGATGAGCATAAGTTCTTTGCTGAAGCTCACCCGAAACTAAAGCCGGTGGAAACCAATACCGGTGGTATTTTTCTTGCCGGGGCTTGTCAGACTACACGTGATATACCGGACAGTGTTTCGATGGCGTCCGGAGCTGCAGTTAAGGTAGCCGCGCTGTTCTCTTCTGATTTGCTCACGCGTGAACCTATTGTAGCGCGTGTAAACCGTATTCCCGGACCATCGCATTCCACCTGTGTGGGATGTTTTATGTGCCAGCCGGTTTGCCCGTATCAGGCTATTGAGCGTGAAGAGATCAAGGATCGCGCAGGTAATGTCATCAAATCACTGGCCAGAATCAATGAAGGACTCTGTCAGGGTTGTGGCACCTGTGTAGCGCTTTGCCGTTCGAAGTCGATTGACCTGTTAGGCTATACCGACAATCAGATGCATAGTGAGGTATTGTCAGTATTGGAAGAAGCCTTTGTTTAATAAAATTCTAAATCAACAAATAACACCCGGATATGGAGCAGTTTGAGCCTAAATTAGTAGCGTTCGTCTGTAACTGGTGTACCTATGCCGGCGCGGATCTCACGGGAACCAGCCGCATAAAATACGCAACCAACGTGAGGATTATCCGTTTTCCCTGTACCGGAAGGATAGATTTCATGCTTATCAGCAAGGCATTTGCGAATGGTGCCGATGGGGTTATAGTATCAGGCTGCCATCCTAACGATTGCCACTATACTTCAGGCAACTTTCATGCACGCCGCAGATGGATGTCGTTCAATGCAATGCTCACATTCATGGGCATTGATCCTGAAAGAATCATATTCTCGTGGGTTTCTGCAGCGGAAGGGGCTAAATGGGCTGACATAGTAAATCAGAGCGTTGAAAAGATCCGGAAGATCGGACCTTTCACCGAATATCAAAAATTGGTACAATCGGGTATCGAGGAGGAAAATTTCAATGGATAATTTGCGTAAGAAAGCCAAAGAATTACTTGAAAGTAAAACCGTAGACCTGGTTATTGGCTACGAGAATGGCACTAATGGAAAGGCGCGGGCGGTATTCATCAAGGATCCGGAAAAAACCGGCAAACTGATATATGATGATCGCTGCAAACAAAATCTGGCGGTATACCTGAACAAGCATGAAGTAAAGCATTATGGTAAAATTGCCATTGTGGCTCCCCTCATGGTGATGCGGTCTGTTCTTGTGCTGGTTTCAGAATGCCAGTTAAAGCCTGAGAACATAGTTGTTTTGGGTATTGGTGAAGATGGCAGCCTGCTTGATTTTCCATCCTTGGAGGTGGTAGAAAAATATATTGCCAAAATCCCGTTGGGGAATCCTGAGCCTGATCAGGTAATCATCGACAAGCTGAATGCGATGAGCATGGAGCAGCGAAGGGAATTCTGGCAGAATGAACTTGAGCGTTGTTTTAAATGTTATGCATGCAGGGCTGCGTGTCCGATGTGTTATTGCCTGCGATGCACTGTGGAGTGCAACCAGCCGCAATGGATTTCGGCGCCTGCACATCCGCTGGGGAACCTTGAATGGCACCAGCTGCGCACGATGCACCTCACGGGCCGCTGTGTAAGCTGTGGCGACTGTGGCAGGGCATGCCCGCTGAATATCCCGATACATCTGCTTACCATGCAGCAGGCGGAGGAAGCTTTTCATATGTTCGGAGTACGTGCCGGAACATCACAGAAAGCTGATTCAGCACTTTCGACATACAAACCTGATGATAAAGAAAACTTTATCCTTTAACCATACTTAATAAGATGGCGGTCATGACACCCGAAACGAAAATAATTGACAGGGTCGCTTTAGACAAGCTTTACGAAAGTCTGAAGGCAGCAGGAAACAAAATGTTTGCTCCTGTTTTCCGCAATGAGCAAACCGACTTTGAATACAATCCTTCTGCTGCTGAGATATCGTACAGCCATATACAAACCACGCAATCGGTTAAGAACACCGTATTTCCGAAAATAGAAAACCTCTTCAGGTTTGAGTCCGGTCAGAAAAGTGTGGAACTGGTGCAGATTGATTTTACTAAAGTTCCAAGAGTAATTGTCTGGAATGCGCATCCATGTGATGCAGCTGCATTCTCTGCCCTCGATGCAGTATTCAACTGGGACTATGTAGACGAAATATATAATGCCAGGCGCGAAAAACTGGTAGTCATAGGCATGAGTTGCATCAAGGCAGATGAAAACTGCTTCTGTACCTCGGTCGATCTGGGTCCGGGATCCGTTAAAGGAAGCGATATCCTGCTCACGCCATTGGCTAACGGAAAATTCATTGCCGAGATTCTCACTGATCTGGGCAAATCCATTGCCGACGAAAATGCATCCCTGTTTACTGCATCAAACGGAGAAAATAAGGAAGAAGTTCTGGCAAAGGTCGAAAAGCATTTCTCTCATGAAAAAGTCACTGAAAACCTGAAGGACGGCTTTGAGAATCCCTTCTGGCACGAGTTTTCACTGCGATGCATTGGTTGCGGAGCCTGCGCTTATGTTTGCCCGATATGTACCTGTTTCGATATCCAGGATGAATCAAAAGCCGGTAATGGTCGGAGGCTGAGGTGCTGGGATTCCTGCGGTTTCGGAATGTTTACCCTTCATACATCGGGACATAACCCACGCGAAGTTCAGAGCCAGCGCTGGCGTCAACGGCTTATGCATAAATTTTCCTATCAGCCCGACCGAAACGAATTTATCGGATGTGTCGGCTGCGGCCGGTGTTCAAGAGCATGTCCTGTTGATATGAATATTCTGGAACAACTGGTTGAACTGGAAAAAATTGAAGTGGCCGCGAAATAGTATTGTTTTACCGAAATCACCAATATACCATGAGCCCATCCAATATTTACGTACCCTACCTGATGGAAATCGACAGCATCACTGAAGAGGCTCCCGAGGTACGTACCTTTCGATTGAAATTCAAGAACGAGGAAGAAGGAGAAAATTTCACTTTCAAAGCCGGCCAGTTTGCAGAGTATTCTGTGATGGGCGGCGGTGAATCCACCTTTTGCATAGCTTCACCCCCTACCCGTAAAGGTTACCTGGAATGCACATTCCGTAAAACCGGTCGGGTGACCAATGCCCTGGCGAAACTTGAAGTTGGTGATACTGTTGGATTGCGCGGACCTTACGGCAATGTCTTTCCGATTGAGGAGTGGGAAGGAAAAAACCTGCTTTACATAGCCGGTGGTATCGCTTTACCTCCAATGCGCTGCGTAATCTGGAATACGATTGACAAACGTGAAAAATATAAGGATATCACTATTGTTTACGGTGCGCGTACCGTAAATGACCTTGTTTATAAAAATGAATTGAAGGAATGGGAAGAGCGCCCGGATATTAACCTGATCACCACAGTTGATCCCGGGGGCCAGACTCCTGACTGGAAAGGCGAAGTTGGATTTGTCCCTACCATTGTTGACAAGGTGGCTCCTAAAGCAGAAAATACCATTGCCATTGTTTGCGGACCACCGATCATGATCAAATTCACCTTCCCTGTATTAAAGAAACTCGGATTCACCGACGAAAACATATTCACCACACTGGAAAACAGGATGAAATGCGGCTTTGGAAAATGCGGCCGCTGCAATGTGGGTAAGTATTATGTTTGCAAGGATGGCCCGGTATTTACCCTGAGCCAGCTGAACAATATGCCGGCTGAGTACTAGCTTAAGGCAGAGGGCAGAGGGCAGAAATTAGTCACAAGTTTTAAGAAGCAAGAAATAAGGAGCGTATCAATAGCCAGGGGTTTTAACCCCGGGTATCGTGTCATATGTAGAAGGCAGGATTTAATCTGACAGTCTGGGGTT
>CAIXHD010000458.1 GCA_903919065.1 uncultured Bacteroidota bacterium | reverse complement strand
TTGCCCCTTTTTCTGTCCTTCTGAATAGCGCCAGTCCATATATGCCACGGGTAGCCTGGTAGCCTTCATGCATTTCCACCTGACCCTCGGTCCAATAATCTATCCCAAATTTTTTCACAAGAAAGAAAGAAGGCTCGACGTACCATTTTTCAGCAACCCGAAAATCAGCACTTCCACCCGCTCCAAATTCCAACTCAGTGAAATATTTCGACTCCATCAGGTCCCCGTTATCCATATAAGTCTTAAGTCCCTTTATGTCGGAATAAACCAAATTACCAATAACCCCGAAATTAAGATCGACCGCCGGATGTATCTTTTCCCTGAAAATCCAATATCTTGAACGCAGGGCCATGACATTGGAAAGCGCTTTATCCGAAATCATATCCAACGCCTCCTTGGTATAAGTATCATATTTGTAGTGAAGTTCCAGATCGAGTTTTCCTTTGATAGTGCCGGAAATGTTACCGCCGAAACCATAAAAGCCCTCTCCCTGGCGAGCCAGAGCACTGAAACCCATACCGCTTTTCCCGGATTCAAGAAAGGTTGAGATCTGCCCGGAGGCGTTGTAACTAATAGCAAGAATCAATAATACTGGAAGTAATTTTTTCATTTGTATTTTCTTAAAACTTATCTGTTAAAGATAAGCCAAGTTGGTCAGGCTGGAATGACTCCAGAGACTCCATTCGTCAAATAGCTAAAGTAATATGGCTGGTTCGCTATCTCCTGAAATTCGACGAAAACCTTGATCCGTATCCGCCTGATGATCCAAAACTGGAAGTCCGCTCGTAAAGGTCCCTGCTTAAGCTGGTATTAAAACGGTTGTCCCGGGCATCAGAATAGAAAAGAAAATATTCGGTGCCCACCAAATGAGGATTCGTGAAAACGAAGCGCACATTACTCTGATTTTCAATATGAAAATACTGCCAGATTATGTACGGGACAGCATTGGGTTCATGTTTACTGTCCTCCACCTGATCCGGAGTACCATATTTAAGCCAGGTATAGCCCATATCGGTTTCATATCCATGTTTAATCTTGGTTTTATACCTTTCTTCGATTGCAAGGACTTGTGATTTATAATGGTTCCATTCCGCTTCGGGATATTCATTATTCCGCGTTTGCCAGAAACCATAAAGAAATTTCTGCATCTGTGTGATATCATTCGTTTTCACAACGTTATCCACATATTGATTTTGCTTCGTGCTGCCAATCGGATTCAGACTTTGCAGGTAAAACCGCAATGAATCCAACGATGAAATTTTTTCAGCAAATGTTGCAGAAATATCAATCGCCTTAATATCTGATACGTCAAGTTGAAGGCCGGGATTACTCCGTTGAAAGCTGATCTTTTGCTTTGCCATGACCTCATTATTCCGGTCAATGGATTCTATCACAAGGTTAAAGTCACCATTTGGCAGGTCGGCAATAGGTATCGTTACCAGAAGAGGGTTGACTGCAGCCGATTTTTGTCGTTTCAGCTTAACAAAATCATCCATAACGACTTGATCTTTCGATGATTCTATATAGTATTTGAATAGAAAATCCTGATTCTCCCCGATCTTCTTATCAAGATTATACAGCTCCGTGTAAAAGCTCATCACCTTCATTGAGGACGGGAAAAAATCACTTACATAGGGAACCAGATCAAACCCGCTTTTCGATAATATATTGTCTTTCCCGGTGGCTTGAAAAGACTCAACAAGCTCAATATCACTGAATTTTAAATTCTTTTTATCTATCTCCATGTTCAGAGGAAAGGTCCCTCCGATCGGAGATTCCTTGCTGTTATTATCTGTTATCGATAGCACCATCTGATAAATTCCATACGGAAGGGAAATCCTTTGCTGATCGATAAAGTCAGGGAGACCTTGTAATGTATCTGCCAACTCACCACTAAAAAGGTTGTATTTTCTATAGTCAACTATTCTATCAATATTTTTAAAAATAATGGTGACTAAAAGAGAAGCCTGGTAGGTGCCACGGGTTGTTTTAACATAGGAGACTGATGGACCAAAGACCTTCAGATAAGTCTCAACATAGGGTCCCTCCGCCTGACTGAAAAAGGTTGCATTACAAAATAAGGTCTGAAGTTCTTTTGCTTTGATTGGGGTAGTCATCATTACTGAGAGAAGTGCCCAAAAAAGTACTAAGGTTTTCATGATCAGCGATCTTAGTCCCGTAATGAATATTGGAATTAAAGTTAACGATAATTATTGACAAGGCCAATAGCACCTTTTTCCGGGGTTATTCTATCTGAGTTATGGTTTGTGCTGTCCAGTCGATTTGCCAACGTGAATAGGCAGGGGTATTGAAATAATCGTAGGTGATCCAATAGGTATGGAGAGGCATATCATTCCGTGTACGCGACTTAATCACAAAATTATTGGATACCGCGTACAAGGAGCCGAATATTCCAAAATGCAGATTCATTGTCATATCCTCGGCATTTAAAGTAATCTGGTTATCAATTCTTTGGCGTCTTATCGTTGGAATAATATTGAAGAGAAAAACCGGTCGGTAAATGGCGACTGATCCACCATAGGGACGGTTAATAATATCAATGTGTATATGAAAACCAGCATCATTGGCAACCGGCACATCAGTTTTGAAATCAACCGAGGCGGAAAATGACACATCATTGATGGTAAATTTCACTGAATCCTCCGCGTTTTCGGGCTCGAAACGATACATGATTGAATCCGGAATCGGTACCACTGCCCAATTTCCATTGGGAATTCCAGCAATCAGATATTTGCCGTCGGCACCGGTCACGGCAGAGTCGGCAATGGCACCTGTGTTATTCGCATAATCAACCGAATCGAGCTTGAAATCGGTATTCACCAGGAAAAGCTTA
>CAIXHD010000457.1 GCA_903919065.1 uncultured Bacteroidota bacterium | reverse complement strand
TGAAAGCATCTAAGTACGAAGCTCATCTCAAGATGAGATCTCCTTTAAGGGTCGTTGAAGACTACGACGTTGATAGGCTGTAGGTGTAAAGGCGGTAACGTCAAAGCCGAGCAGTACTAATTACCCGTAAACTTTCGGGGTGTTGATTTTATTAACTTTTTTTCCGATATGTCTAAGTTATTTGAAAGACAGAAGAAGGAAGTGAGGAACATAGTTTCTTCAGACTTCAGACTTCATAAGATCTTTAGGTGACTATAGCGTCGGGGTTCCACCTCTTCCCATTCCGAACAGAGAAGTTAAGCCCGACAGCGCCAATGGTACTGCAATTGTGGGAGAGTAGGTCGTCGCCGACTTTAAATTAAAGCCCTTCAGGTAACTGAAGGGCTTTTTTTTTATCCCTGGCTTATCAGATGTATTCATTTATCTTAAATGGCCCTTTACAATATTGTTGTTTTTCAACTGTGTGCAGGCTGATAGAGCCATATATAATACCCCCCGGTTCAAACAAGGTGACAGTGAATCAGTCCAGCTTATTTCTAAATACAATTTATACTCAGCTGTTCAACCCCGCCAGAAGCACTTATCATGAAGTTCTTACTGCTTCTTTTAATCAACCTCAAAATATACCTGATTTCTGATAATCTTACAGTTTTATCTTTTTATAAGTATTTGCTTATATATATCAGAATCTGTAATTACATTAAGAATAAAAATACCAGCGGGTAACGATGATGTTCCAATGAAAACATCACCCTCTGTTTCCTTTATCAGAACCACCCTGCCGGTGAGATCAGTCAGGCTTAAAACCGCCCTGGTTTTAATACCCATCACATTGATACCATCGGTAAACGGATTCGGGTATACAACTAATTGCTCTTCATCTGCAGCCATCATAGCAGTATTTATCGACTGGGTTACCTGAATGGATTGGCTGGGAGCTCCCAATCCTGAAACTGTTACTGTGGCAATCCGGTTGTTGGGAAGGGTGTTCGTCTGGGCGGTGAGGGTAATTGTGTTATTTCCTGTTCCCGATGCCGGAGCGACTGAAAGCCAGCTTTGCCCTGTGTTGATGGTCCAGTCTGTATTCGAGGTAACTTCAAATGTTGCCGTACTTCCTGCTGCATAGCCAATATTCAGTTCTGTTGTGTTTACAGCCAGGCCGATAGCCTGACCGGAGGTTTCCACAGCCCCGGTGAAAAAGTTCTGGTTTGGAATAACAGAAAAGTCAGCCCCGTCACCCGGATTGGCTGCTCCCGGATCGCCGGGAATACATTCATTTGAAGTTTTTCCATTCTGGGGAGTCAGTATAACAAAAAACCGTACTGTCTGGGTAGCATCTACTCCCGCGAATGCCGATAACGGGATTTTCATCTCAACTCCTTTGTTCTTATTGACAGCAAAGGTACTGTCATAAGCAAAAGTAAGACAATCGGTACCCCCGAATACCGAGCCGATTTCGTAGGTTGAGCTTCCACCCATCTGATTGGTGCGCCCGATATTGATGGCCTTATTGGTGGTGCCGTACCGGATGGCATCGCCAAAAAATTCAAACTGACCGCTGTTTCCTTTGTTGAAGCCAAGGGCATAATCGACATCAAAATCCATCTTCACGTTGCCCATGTATGCAAATGCACAATACACAAAATCACCCGAATTTCCTCCGCCCAGGGTATTGGTTCCACGGCCCTGCACTCCTGAAAAATCCATAAACAACAGGATGTTGTTGTCAGCGGTTACCTCCCCGGTGATGCCAATAAAGAGGTTTTTACCATCGGAAAAGTATTTCAGCTCACCGAGGTTATTCTTGTCACCCATTCCGTTTCGGTTGCTGGTGAAATTTGCCAGAGAAGTATATTTCTTATCTGTCATGTTGCCATCAACCTTAATAGCATCGCTGTATCCGTTCATTGCACTGAATATATTGAGCCTCCCGGCCCCGTAAGTATTGTCGGGAAGATTAGTCAACCCGGTCTGATTACTTGTGTTTTTCATCGCGTCGTACACCTGTTGGGGAGTAGCAGCGGGATACTTTTCAAGATAGAGGGCAGCCGATCCTGCTGTAACAGGGCAGGCCATGCTGGTTCCCCGCATCTGGTAATAATTGGCATTCCCGCCGGAAATTCCGTCGTTATCAATCCATGAATAACCGGCTGTTGTATACACTTTCTGATCGCGCAGCGAGATCAATACATGGCCTGGTGCGGTAATATCCGGTTTTGTTCTCCCATCCATAGTGGGGCCTCGACTCGAGAAATCGGCAATCACATTTTCGACATAACTCAGCCCCCACCAGCGTGAGCTCCCCGTTGAACTCATCCACCCGTTCCGCGTAACATAGGCGCCTACAGCCATTGCATGGTCGGCCGACGATGGGGAACCGATAGTATAGGCCTTTTCAGGATTACTAAAATAGACATGGTTGGTACCGATGCGCAGATTGTTCCAGTCTTCGTAGAGATGAACTACCTGTGACTCTGCGGAATTATTGACAACCTGAAGATAATAGGTCCCTGCAACCGAAAGGGCCTGGTTATACCACGAATAGCGTGACTCAGTACCTCTGGGGCTTTGGGTAGAAGGGAGGATTGTTACATCGGTTAAAGGGGCTTTATTTGAATCAAAATATTTTATTGTCAGGTCATTACGTTTTGAGCCGTCGGCCCATACCATATTAAACCTTAGCATTGTGGTGTCTCCGTTCGGAGCAGAAACCTTCACCTCAATAAAGTCACTCTGGGAATTTGGGGCGACAGTCCCCATCCAATGTTTAAAATCATTTCCGGAATTGCCTGCAGAACAGAAAAAAGGGACACCCCTGCTGAAAGCCCAGTCCACTTTCTGATCAAGTGGACCACTTCCGTCGTGATAATCATCCCATCCTCCGTAACTCATGGAAAGTACATTCACATGATAAATATTTATTGCAGCGTCGATAGCCGCTATAGTCATCGGATCCTCTGCAATTGCATCTTCATCCTGACCTATTTTCAGAAAAACAAGGTCTGCGTCGGGGGCCATCCCTTTAAAAGCACCCCTGCCATTATCATTATGAGTAT
>CAIXHD010000456.1 GCA_903919065.1 uncultured Bacteroidota bacterium | reverse complement strand
TGCAAGTAAAAATGTAGCAGAATCCGGATGTGTAGACGGCATGCAGTTTTATGGGAAAACGTATCGTGAAACCGGAATCCCCGAAGGATTGCTTGCGGAAAGACTGGGAGGAAATTATGCCGGAGAATCCTCGGTAATAGCCCTTCAGGAGCGGGCTTTTATCCTTGAAAAGGGCGGGCATCACCAAAATTCGTTTGTGGCCACTTACCTGCCAGATCACACCACAGCAACCTCAATCGAAGATTTAAATCGCCTGCCCGGCCTCTTAAATGAATTCAATTCCGGACCAGATACGAAAACCCCTTTTTTGTCATTCCCGCGGAAGCGGGAACCCGATACCCGATACCCGACACCCGAAACCCGACACCCGATACCCGACACCCGATACCCGATACCCCAAACCCAATACCCCACACCTCATACCCCAAACCCTATACCCCAAACCCCATACCTCATACCCAAAAGTAATCTTTTCAATTCCTCGTCTTTCCTTCCTGTCGTTGACCTGACCACGAAGGAACTTGACCTCTGTTTTGGCAAGGAGAAGCGTCACTGCGAAAAGGATGGTGATCATCTGCTATCCTTTTTCTATGGTGAAAGTAATCATGTTATGCTTCGTACGAAGGAAATATTGGCTGACCGGCCACATGCGCATATTATGCAGGCTAAGGTTGGGTTTTCTCCTGATGAAAATATTGTATCAACAACGGCCTTTGCTTTTGGAGTGTTCAATTCGCATATCTCTCAGGGCAATACCAATTTTGGTGTTCTCCTATCTGTATGTACCAGTCAGTTTAATGCCAGTCCGGAGTCCGGGCAGCGGATTTTTGTCAGTATCGACGGCATCTTTTATTTGTTAGGTGTTCCATCTGCCTTTGAAATGGGGTTAAATCATTGCCGCTGGATTTATAAAACTGCTGATCATTGCTTCCAGATCCGCACCTGGACATCAGTAACCTCTCCAAGAATAAATATGGACTTTAAAGTAATCAGCGGCACAGATGTCCGATTGCTTATTACCCACGATTTTGATACCCTTAACAGCTGGAAGATTATATCTGGCGATGAGCCTCATCAGTTTGTGGCGAAACCGGCAGCGGACAGCATGGTTTCCCGTAAATTTCCAAATGCAAGGTTCAGAATTTTAGTTAATAATAATCATTCAGGATATAGAGCTTGCGGCGACGAAGTACTTTATTCTGATAGCCTCCATAATGGTTCCTTGTTCATTCTGGATATTGGTGCCACGGCAAATTTCAGTGTTAGTTTTATTGGAGAGGTCTGTTCTGAGGTAAAGGTTTTACCGTTGGAAGATTCTGAACAACAGTGGCTTGTCGATAGTTTGGCAGGGCAGTCGTTCTGGAAGCAAATGAGCCTGAATCTTTCGGCGAAGGTAGATCAGAAGGATGCCAAAGCCATATATGAAATCCTTCCCTGGTATGGGATGAACGCCATAACTCACTTTCTGACTCCCTATGGACTGGAGCAATTCAGCGGTGCAGCCTGGGGTACCAGGGATGTAGCACAGGGACCACTTGACTTGCTGTTGACTTTGGAAAAGTATGATGCTGCCAGGCAAGCATTGCTTATTATTTTTTCCAATCAAAATACCGAAGGCGGATGGCCGCAATGGTGGATGTTTGACAGCTTCTCTGAGATCAGGGCGCAGGACTCGCATGGTGACGTCTTTTACTGGGTGATTATCGCTCTGAGTAATTATATCAAAGTTACCGGAGACCTTAAAATACTTGAAGAGTTTGTGCCTTATTATCAAGAGAATAGTTCCAATGGGATTGAAAAATATCCCGTCAGTGAGCATATCGACAGGCTCATCAGAATGATCATAAATTCATTTATCCCAGGTACTTCTTTGGTGCCATTTGGCGGCGGCGACTGGAATGATTCACTTCAGCCTGTCAGCAGGGAACTGGCTCGAAGCATGATCTCCAGTTGGACCGTTGAAATGAATTATCAGGCATTTAATCATTACTGTGCTATATATGACTTGTCCGGTGATACTTCTAAGGCCAGAGAGTTAGCGGATATTTGTGAACGGATAAAGGGAGATTTTAATAAGTTTCTTGTTGAGGACGGCGTGGTTGCTGGTTATGGTCTTGTCAATAAGGATGGCAGCATCAGCGTAATGCTTCATCCACGCGATAATACCACAGGAGTTCATTACAGTTTGTTGCCGATGGAGCGCGGAATCATCAGTGAAATATTCACCAGGGAACAGGCTGAGCATCACCAGGAACTTATCGAGAAATACCTGAAAGGTCCGGATGGAGCGCGTTTAATGGACCGACCGCTCAAATATCAGGGAGGAATACAGACCATTTTTCAACGTGCTGAAAGCAGTACTTTTTTTGGCCGCGAAATTGGTCTTATGTATGTGCACGAGCATATCCGGTATGCTGAATCACTGGCCCGGACGGGTAGGGCAGAGGAGTTTGTTAAGGCCCTTCGCCAGGCAATACCGGTGGAATACCGGGAAATTGTTCCCTGCGGCGACATCAGGCAGTCGAATTGTTACTATAGCAGTTCAGATGTAGCTTTTAAAAGCCGCTATGAAGCAGATGAGCATTACAAAGAGATTCAATCAGGAAATATCACGCTTAGAGGTGGCTGGAGAGTTTATTCCAGCGGTCCGGGTATTTATGTCAGTATGATCGTTACGCGCTTGCTTGGCCTGAGAATTGAGTTTGGGAAGGTGATTTTTGACCCTGTTCTTCCATATTCAATGGACGGTATGTCTGCCTCATTGGATTTTATGGGTCATTCAGTTACCTTCAGGTATGCTGTCAGGGAAAGCTGCCACAGTCCCAAATCAATTGATGTCAATGGTAAAACGATGAAATTCACTTTGGAAAATAACAAATATCGCACCGGCGGCGCTGTAATTCCTGCCGAAAAGTTTTTAGCTATGCTCGACCAGCTGCAAAATGTTGTCGATATTCAATTGTAACCCGATACCTGATACCCGAAACCCGACACCTGATACCCGACACCCGACACCCGAAACCCGACACCCGACACCTATCTAAAAATCCTCCTCAGATGCCTGTCGTACAGATTCGTATATACCTGCTCCTCAATGGGCCCACGATAATGATCCAATGCATCCATAAATTCCATTCCCATTTCTGCTGCCACTTTGTATGAAATATGAACCAGCTGCCTGAAGTGCGGATTATACTCCCTGCATGACTGGTCGTGAATCAGTGTCTTTGAAAGTCGTGCCGAATTCCAGGAAAGCACTTCCTTTGGAGGGGGCAGCTTTTTATGGTCAATATGCAGCACCGATGAATAGGGTCCTGCCAACTCATCAAACCTGCTGATTCCCTGGCAATAGATCTCCTTGGCCAGACGGAGTCCGTCACCACCGCCACGTGCCAGGCCGATAACCTCTTCGAGCCAGGTGGTTCCGGCAGTCTTGATATGAATCCCGCAACCGTTTTTCATAATTATTTCACGGATCACAGGGTAAATGGAAAATTTATCGGATCCGGAATGAATACTTAACCTGATATCATGATCAAACTCCAATTGTTCTTTTATTATTTTCAATATCCTGATATCCTGTTCAAATTCATGAGTAAATCCTTCAATATCGCCTTCATAATCCACTCCTTTCGGAAATAGTCCGGTAAATTTTGGGGCAATAGTATGTGGCTCAATATTTAAATGTTTCAGTTCTTTGAGAATAAAATAGAGGTCGAGCGGACTCTGCGCGCTTGCAACTTCATCCATAGATATCTCAATAATCAC
>CAIXHD010000455.1 GCA_903919065.1 uncultured Bacteroidota bacterium | reverse complement strand
GGCCCTAAAAGTATTTGCCCGGCTCAGGAAAGTAAGTCCTACACCATCAAATCCACGTATTCAACAATTGAAAACTGTAATTATGTTACAGGCGGCATTTATATTGTATGGTGGGATAAAACCTACGATTACAGCAAGCAGGCCAATGAACTGCTGAATACCCTGATTGATGTGCAGAACGACTGCATCAGCACTTATCACATGTCTGATCCTCCGAATCCCCTCGCCGGATACTATTATAATGTGTATATCCATAATTCTAAAAAGGACCTTTTCCCCGATGATTGGGCGATGGGGCAGGGAACCGACGACAATAAATTTCCTTATCTGACCATTCCGGTTGCTTACGCTAAAACCGCAAGTTCAGGCGCCCAGCATGAGGGATTTCATATTTTTCAGTATAAGGCAAACTCTCCCGGATTTAAATATACTGGAGATAGTCAGTGGTTTATCGAGGCAACGGCAAACTGGTATGCTGCCATGAAACATCCGGAAAGCAAGGATGAATACGTTACTGCCTCAGCGGTAACTTCAAATCCGCAGGTGACCATGTGGTACAGTTTCGAGAACCGCGAGCCGGGTGAAAATGAGAACTGGCAGCGGGGTTGCCATCAGTACGGCATGAATATCTTAGTAAATTACCTGACCGATGTGAGGAAGGTGTCGAAAGCCCTGATAGCCGGCAGTTTTTATAAAAATATCACCATCATGCCGCAGGAATATCTTTATGAGCAACTGGGAAAAGGAAAATTCTGTGATTTATATGCTGATTTTGCCGCCCATAATGTGAGCGGCTATCCGGGCTTTCCTGCCGGAGTTGAAGAGCGGGCAGCCCGTGAACTTAAGAAATACGGCGATTCACTGGATATTCACCCCATTGTTCAAACCTATACCGATGCAGGAACCGGCGATAACTGGTACCGGCCTTCAAAGGATTTCGTTACCCGGGGCTGGGGGTATAATGTTTATAAAATCAATAATACAGGGGATGCAACCTACACGTTCCAGGTGAAGGGTGATGCAAAGGGATCTGATGGTGCTGCTGCTGAATTCAGAGGAAGGGTAGTGGTGCGAACCGGTTTAACGGCCAGGCAGTATCCTGTGAAAATGTCGGATGCCATCAATGGTAAAGCGAAAGTTAAAGTGAAGTCGGGCGATAAAGAAGTATACCTGATTGTAGCCGCCACACCGAAATTCTTTACGGGTAACCAGACGTATTCGTACGAGGTGAAAATCGACAAGTAGGGGAGAGACCCGTGGGTCCTCCCGACCGGTGACAGGTGACCCAGAAGAACGATGTAGGGGAGAACCCGCGGGTCCTCCCGACAGAAGACGGAAGACAATAGACAGAAGACAATGAAAAATAAATTTTTCGCAACAAGCTTGATGGCTATCCTGATAGCTTGTTCTGCATGCCTGTCGGCGCAGGAGCGAGTATTGCCCTACAGCCCGAAACCCTGGCAACCAACGATATGGAAGTCGGATCCGCCGGCCGGGTGTCCGTTTGAAATATCGAAGGATATAGTTGGCGTAGCTTTTACAAGGCAATATGTCAGTTACACCGATGCTGATACTTTTTACCCGTCATGGGCGGTTGATGATAACATGTATTGCGGCTGGACCGATGGCGAGATCGGTCTGGAAGCAGTGCAGTCGGGCGGTAAGGAAAAGGCGCGTGCGGGGATTGTGAAAATTGAAGGAAACGACCCGATGAAACTCAAGGTTACTTCGTTGGGTTCCCTGGGTGCCTCCGCTTTACCTTATGGAGGGCGGTATCCTTGTGCCAACCTGGTGTACGATGGTATCTGGTACTACGGAACTTACGGCGTTGATTTCGATTTCTCGAAACCAGAGTATCAGAATCAATATAGCTGGGCGATTTGTGGCCCACTGCCGGGATTTGCCATTTCAAAAGATTACGGCAAAACCTGGACTCCCTGTCCGCTTGATCTTAATACTCCGCTGATGCCGGAATCCGGAAAGAACGGAAAACAG
>CAIXHD010000454.1 GCA_903919065.1 uncultured Bacteroidota bacterium | reverse complement strand
GATTATGGACGATATTCCCGCTACCGATAATAAGGATGCCTTTCCGTCTAAGGGCAGCGAGCTCTTTTGCCAGGTCGTAATGATATTGCGGCTTCTGCATGTAGTCGAGACTGAGCTGCACAACCGGAACATCGGCCTTCGGATATAAATGTTTCAGAATGCTCCAGGCACCATGATCGAGACCCCATTTATCGTCGAGACCAACATCGGTTTTAACGATTGTACTTTTTGTTTCCCTTGCCAGCTGTGGACTCCCTGGGGCGGGATACTCAACATTAAACAACTCCTGAGGAAATCCCCCGAAATCATGAATGGTCTGAGGCTTTTCCATGGCGGTAACAAAGGTGCCGCGGGTTTCCCAATGCGCTGATATCACTAATATTGCGCGCGGTTTTGGTAATGATTTGCCGATTTCTTTCCAGGATCTCGAAAATTCGTTATCCTGAATGGCATTCATCGGACTGCCATGTCCAACGAACAGTACGGGCATAAGCTCCGTACTGTTCAGTGGATCAGTTAGTTTTGAAAGTTCATTAAGATTCATGGCAGCTCCTGCTAATGGAATTAGTGCTAAGGAATTTAAAAAACTCTTGCGGTTCATTTATCAGGCTTGTTTTGCCAACTCAACTTCACAGGCGATCTTAACATCGTCGCCAACCAATACACCACCCGATTCGAGGGCTGCATTCCAGACCAGACCAAATTCCTTGCGGCTGATTTTGCCATTGAGAGTGAAACCGGCTTTGGTATTTCCCCATGGATCATTCAATACACCACCGAATTCAACATCCAGTTTGACGGTTTTGGCAACGCCTCTGATGGTCAGGTCGCCAACTAACTCGTAATTTTCATCTTCGATATTTTTCAGTGAGCTGGATTTGAAAGTGATCAGCGGAAAGTTTTCTACATCAAAAAAGTCGGCACTTTTCAGATGTCCATCACGGTTTGCATCGCCGGTTTCGATTGATGCAGCTTTCATCTGGAAGTCGATCTGAGCATCGCTGAAATCAACTCCATTGGAGGTAACATTGATTTCAAACTCTTTGAACAGTCCTTTTACATTGGCGATCATCATGTGCTTAACTTTGAAAGCGATCTCTGAATGTGAAGGATCAAGAGCCCATTTTGTTTCTACGGCTGCGATTTTTTTTTCTGCTGTTTCCATTTTGTTTGTGTTTTAATTATGATGCAAAGTAACAGCAGCCGGGTGGACCGGGGGTAACACAATCCGGAAGAAGAGTTGTGAAATCAGGAAATCAGCTTTCTCATTTCATCGCGAAACTCTGAGGGAGTTTGGCCTGATTTCTTCTTGAAGACGTTAGAAAAATAGGCTTTCTCGTTGAATCCCAGGTCGTAACCAATTTCGGAAATGGTCTTATCAGAATGGATAAGCAAGTTTTTTGCCTCTGTCAGTTTACGTGTTTCAATCATCTCGGAAACACTCTTTTGAAGAATATTCTGACAAATCAGGTTGAGGTTACGCGACGACATGAAGAGTTTTTCAGCGTAAAAATCGACACCTTCCTGGCGTCGGAAATTATCTTCAAGTAACTGCAGGAAATTCTTGAACGTCAGATTTTGTGTGCCGGCAGCATCAGTGGGTTCCGGGCTTAATTTTTTGCGCTCCGACTCTATCATGGTAAACAAAGCACTCAGTAGATGGCGGACAATAGCCAGGTCAGACATCGTTTTCTCCATTTCTTCCTGCATCATCTCACAGATAATTGGCATCCGCCTGAAATTTTCGCAATTCTCAAGCTGAAGGTTCGCGTAATCATGATAATAGGAATAGAGCTGGAAAGTGGTTTCCGCTATGAATTCACTTCGAAAAGTAATCAACCACACGGAGAACTTACCTTCAACGGGTTGAGGAACCAACCGGTGCATCTTCCCTTTGGTCACAAAACTTACAAAGGGAGATTTGTATTCCGCTTTTTTGAAATCGATGTAATGTTCAATATCTCCCTCCACACCAATAAGAAGTTCCTCGAAATCGTGAGCATGAGGTTCATTATAGGATTCCCTGATCGCCTGAGCCCTCTCAATCCCGAGTTTTGATATTTCAAAAAGAGGAGTCATGTCTTAATCCATTAACATCGGTCAATCATAGTATTCGTATTCAAAGTGCCGGCTGAATTTGAATTGCTCCTCAACGATAACCCGGTTATTCTCATCGTATTCTGAAGTAATCCGATTATCAAGGGTGTCGCCACTATATTGCTCTTCCATTACCGTATTACCCTGATCATCATATTCAAACAGGAATGTGTACTTGCCGGAAAAGGATTGTTTTACCGGAAGACCTTTTTCGTTGTATTCGATTTTCAGAAAATCCGACAATTCTCCGCGCCTGTTGCGGCTGACTCTCAAAATCAGCAATCCGGTATCTGAATATTTATATTCGGTTTCGATAATGAGTTTCCTGCGCTGGTCCAATTGCCTGCGGATGGCCATTTCACCATCAGGATGATATTCATATTCAAATGCTTCTGTGAGCTTATCATTAAAATCATAGGTTTCCTTGAGGATAACTTTGCCCTGCTCATTGAATTTCAGGAACTCCCTTGATTCCAGTTCACCATCCTCGTCACGCTCAATCCAGTTTTCCGTTCGGTTTTTGTCGTCCCGTTCGATGGACTGAACTGATAATGAACCGTCGGTAAATTCGATATTTACCTGCTCGATCCTGCCGTCACTGTTTCGGTCATATTTCTTTCGCTCAGCTATCTCCTGTTCATCGAGAAAGGTCGTTACTTCGATGATTCTGTTGTCCGCATTGTAGACAGTTTCAGTTTTCGCTTCAAAAGTCTCATGTGCGGTAAATTCCAGACGTGAGATTTCATTGCCTGCGCGGTCGTATTCAAGGACCTGACTTACAAAGGGTTCGGAATCCTCTTCGTTAGGAGTAGTTGTTACACGGAGGGAACGCAGTAGTTTCATAAATTATGATGGTGTTTTATTGATCCGATGGTTTTCGCGATTTGCGAGTGATACGGCGGGAAATGTAATACGCTGCTACACCGATAACCAATCCGAGGATGGCTCCGCCGAGAACGTCGCCGGGATAATGGACACCCACATAAATGCGACTGTAACTGACGAGGATAGCCCAGGCGAACACGCTGGTGGTAAACCATCTGCGTTTTACAAGCAAAGCCGATAATATTGCCAGGTTAAACGCATTTGTGGCGTGGGTGGAGACGAATCCATAATTACCGCCACAACCGGAAGCTGCTAAACGGACCTGGCCTTCGAGTGAAGGTTCGTGGCAGGGTCGAAGTCTCATGAATACTTCTTTGAACAGGTGAACGGAAGATTGCTCACTGACAATATAGGCCAGAATAAGTGTGCCCATAACGATCAGTGCACGGTTCTTATAATCGCGTTCCGGGGAGGTCCACATAATAGCCACAATACCAAGGATAAACAAAATCCAGGGTACCGGTCCGCTAAGGAATCTCATCACCGGATCAACTCCTGGCGTAGCGAAATGATTGAGAGCCAGGAAAACTTTTTTATCCAGATTGACCAGGTTTTCAATCATAGGCTAATCGATGTGAAGAACCTGCCAAACCAGATCCTTAAGTTTATCTAGATTGGTATGAGTCAGCGAAGAGAAAAAGACATAGGGAACATCCGGCAGGTCTTTTTTGATTTCCTTCATGAGTTCCGCATCGAGCATATCTGATTTAGATATTCCCAGAATGCGTTTTTTATCAAGCAGTTCAGGATTAAATTGTTGCAGCTCATTCACCAGGATATCGAATTCCTGCCTGATATTCTTACTGTCAGCAGGAACAATAAATAATAGGACAGGGTTTCTTTCGATATGACGCAAAAACCTTAATCCCAGACCTTTGCCTTCATGAGCACCTTCAATGATTCCAGGAATATCAGCCATGACAAACGATTGGTTATCGCGATATTCCACGATTCCAAGATTAGGGGTGAGCGTTGTGAAGGCATAATCCCCGATCTTCGGCTTGGCTGCTGAAACAACGGAGAGGAGTGTGGATTTTCCGGCATTCGGGAACCCCACCAGACCTACATCAGCTAAAATTTTCAGTTCCAGGATAACCGTTTGCTCAATCCGGGGTTCCCCGGGCTGTGCATATCTTGGAGTTTGATTGGTTGACGACTTGAAGTTTACATTACCCAATCCACCACGCCCCCCTTTTACGAGGATCTTGACTTCATCAGGTTCTGTTATTTCCATAATGAAGTCCCCGGTTTCGCCGTCGCGGGCAATGGTGCCGAGGGGAACATCAATATATACATCATCGCCTTCAGCGCCTGTGCTCTGGTCCTTACTGCCATCGACACCATCCTTTGCGAAAACGTGCCTGTTATACTTTAGGTGGAGGAGTGTCCACATCTGCTTATCAGCCCTCAGGTAAACATGACCTCCACGGCCACCGTCACCGCCGTCTGGTCCAGCCTTGGAGTTATATTTAACCCGCTTAAGGTGAGCCGATCCTGCTCCGCCTTTTCCTGAACGGGTGAAGATTTTTACGTAATCGATGAAACTGACGGTTGACATATTTAAATTGCTAATGTGACAAAGTGCGAATGTGCCGATTAAAGAGTTTTTACCTTATTGATCAGACGTGTTGAAATTTCTTCGATGGAGCCAACTCCTTCAATAGGATGATATTTACCAAGTTGGGTGTAATGGTTGATTAAAGGTTGCGTTTTTTCACCATAAACCGTAATGCGGTTTTCGATCGTTGCAACATCAGCATCGTCGGTACGACCTGATGATTCGCCGCGAATTAAAAGTCTTTTAACAAGTTCATCATGAGGAACTTCCAGCGAAAGTAATGCAGTGATGCCCTCTTTGCATTCGGTAAGCATGTTATCCAGTGCAATAGCTTGAGCGACGGTACGTGGGAACCCGTCATATATAACTCCAGGAACAGTGCAGATCCTGTCGATCAGATTTTTGATCATCCCGATAACCGTTTCATCCGGAACGAGTTCTCCGGCATCGATAAACTTTTTCGCCTGAAGGCCAAGCTCTGTTTTAGCAGCAATTTCACCCCGAAGCAAATCGCCCGTTGAAAGGTGAAGAAACTTAAAGTGATCAACGAGGAGTTGAGCCTGGGTACCTTTACCCGCACCCGGGGGGCCGAAGAGAATAAGATGCATCATATAATATTGATATATTTTATTGTAGAGACGGATAATTATCCGTCTCTACGGGTTTTTAAAGAGTATAAATGTCCTTACTGTTTCTGCCATAGCCATTATAATCAAGGCCATAGCCAACAACAAAATTGTTAGGAATTTCAATACCAATATAATCGATCTTGAAATTAGCCTTAAAAGCATCCGGCTTGTACAGCAGGGTAACAATCTTTACTGATGCCGGTCGCATGCCGTCGAGATGATCAAGTAGTTTCGTCAGGGTAAGGCCGGTATCAATAATATCCTCAATAATGACAATATTCTTTCCGGTAATAACTTCCTGGAGACCGATCAGCTGGTCGACTTTTCCAGAGGATCCGGTTCCCATATAAGAGGCCATCTTGACAAAAGAGATCCTTGCCGGCATTTTGATCTGTTTAAAAAGATCAGCAGCAAAAATAAAGGAGCCGTTAAGCACAGCCAGAAAAAGGGGATCGTCGTCAAACATGTCCCGGTCGAGATCAGCGGCCATTTTTGCGATTGTCTCCTGAATTTTGAGATGCGGAATGAAGCTTACAAAGGTTTTGTCGAGAACTTTAAGGGTGTCCATAGTTTCCGGATTGGCTGTTTTTCCTAACTTGCGAAGGTAATCAATAATCCTGAACGAATGAATCCAATAGTCAGTATCATCATGGGAAGCACCTCCGACCTGCCGGTTATGGAGGAGGCTGCAAAGCTGTTTGATGAGTTTGAAATTCCCTTTGAAATTCATGCGTTATCGGCTCACCGAACTCCTGATCTGGTGGCTGATTTTGCAAAAGGAGCCTTCGACCGCGGTGTCCGCGTAATTATTGCAGGAGCCGGTGGAGCTGCTCATCTGCCTGGCGTCGTTGCTGCCATGACCATTTGCCCGGTTATCGGAGTTCCGATAAAATCATCTAATTCTATTGATGGATGGGATTCTATTCTGTCGATTCTCCAGATGCCGGCCGGAATTCCTGTTGCCACTGTGGCATTGAATGGTGCCCGCAATGCGGGGATTCTTGCTGTTCAGATGCTTGCCACCGGTGATGCTGCTCTGCAGGAAAAGTTGGTGGCCTTTAAAGGCAGTCTTGCCAAGAAGGTTGTTAAGGCAAATGAGTCCCTGAAAGAGGTTTCTTTTAAATTTAAAACAAATTAGTCGGGAATTTTTTCCATTCTGATGGATCTGGCGCATCTATATCCTTTAAATAGGAAAGATGCGCCAGATTTTTTTTTATACCCTGATATTACTCGCGGCACCTGCCTGGCTTTCGGCACAGGATCCCGTTGCTGCAGCCATGCGGAATACTGTTTGGCCTGATGCAGGTGCTGCCGGGGATGGATTTGGCTGGTCCATCTTCTCCCGTCAATATTATAGTATATCAAACTGGAATGCCACAGGGATATTAGCTGGGTATACTTCGGGCTCCGGACGATCGGATGTTTTGATCTGCCGTGATGGCATTCCCGGGTACTCATGGTATCACTTCTATCTTTCGCATAGCCGTCAGTTCAAGAAAATCAGCGGAATGCTGCAGCTTAGATTCTCCATGATCCGGCTGAAAGAGCAACCGCCGGTTCTCAGGCTGGGGGGTAACATCAATATGTGCTGGACAATGAGCCAGATGCTAAACCTTCAGGTTGCTATTTGTGATTTTCCAGGCTGGCTCCTTCCATCCAACGCAACTCGGGGTGATCCGGCGATGGAGTTCTTGCTGTTTCATGAACCCGGTCGCCTGATCGGGCTTATGGCAGGTTTCCAGATCAGCCAGCTGCAATTTGGACCGGTTACCTCCGGAATCAGGATCAATTTAAACGATAAGGTTGATTTATTGGGG
>CAIXHD010000453.1 GCA_903919065.1 uncultured Bacteroidota bacterium | reverse complement strand
GTTGTAGGAAAGTTGAAGATCGGTGATCTGATGACCGCTGAAGGTAAAAGCCAATTGGCAAAAGGGTTTGAGTATTTAGTTGATCAGGGGGGAATCAAAGACATCGAAAATGAATTTATCCGCAAGGATGGATCTATTCTTCCGGTAATGCTGAGCGCCAAAGTAATCAGGAATGATGACGGCAGCCTTTCGCATATAAGGGCAACTGCTGTTGATGATACTTTATTGAGGGCCGTGCGGCACGAAAAGGATGAGAAGTTTCGCATGCTGGCGGAGAATTCTTTCGATGAGATCTTTATGTTCGATATGTCATTGAAATATACCTATGTCAGCCCGGTAGTCCTGCAGCTTAGGGGACTGACAGTGAAGGAAGCAATGGAAGAGACTTTAGCAGAAGGGATGACTCCGGCTTCTGCTGAAATAGCTCACAGACTGATCGGTCAGCAAATGCAGCAGGTATTTGCCGATCCGCTTTCGAGGCCGGAACCGATTACTGTGGATCTTGAGATGCTTCGTAAAGACGGATCAACCGTATGGACTGAAGTGAAATGCGGGTTTATATATGGAATGGATGGCATGCCTGTGGGAGCTTTGGGCATCACCCGGGATATCAGCGAGAGAAAAAGGATGATCGAAGAGCTGATTGTTGCAAAAGAAAGGGCTGAGCAGTCTGAACTGCTGAAATCAGCCTTCCTGGCAAATATGTCGCATGAAATCAGGACCCCGCTGAATGCAATCATTGGTTTTTCAGATCTTCTGGTGGAGGAGGAAGATCCTCTTGAAAAGGAGGTATTTATCCAGGCAATAAACAGCGGAGCCGACCAGCTTCTGCAAATTATTGACGATGTAATGTATATTTCCCGTATAGATACCGGAGAGGTTACTGTCAGGTTAGCCAATCTGTCCCTCTCTGTCTTGTTTTCTCAACTTGAAGTCCAGTTGCGCAACATTATCCTGAATAAGTGCCCCGAAGGACGCACCCTTGGAGTGTTTGTGGAAAAGGGGAGGAATCAGGATCTGGTTTTCATGGATGGGGAGAAATTTAGCAAGATCATGAATACCCTGTTCGATAATGGGGTTAAGTTTACTCCAGAGGGCAAAATCACCTTCGGATACGGACCCGGTTGTGGCAAAAACCTCGTCCGGTTTTTTGTCCGTGATACAGGCATAGGAATCCACGAGGATCAGCAGATATTGATTTTTGAACGGTTTCGACAGGCAGATCATGCTCTTTCCAGAAGATTCGGCGGTACCGGTCTGGGCCTGGCAATATCAAAAAGTCTGGTCGAAATGATGGGAGGTACCCTGGGTGTCATCTCCGAAGTGGGCAAAGGTTCGGAATTCTGGTTTGAGCTCCCGCTCCTTTCGAAACTTAATTAGCATATAAAGGTTAATACATAATTATTAGATTTGACCAGTTTTTACAACTGATGTCAAGGAAATCTATCGGCCGAAAATTTTATACCGGGCTACTCAGTCTCCTGGTATTGGCATTGTTGACTCTACCCCTCCTGGTTCAACCTGCGAGGCAATTGATATTCATGAAGAACTCGGGTGACCTGCGTCAAATGAGCGCCGAAAGTGCCAGGCTGGAACGATTGATTTTTACTGCAGAGGAGTTTGCTGCATTGAAATTTGTTCGTCCCGGCCGTGAATTTGTTTACCTGGGAAATCAGTATGATGTCCATTCCATTTCGCGTTCCGGGAATCAGGTGGTGGTGACAGCACTTTGGGATTCAGTTGAAACTACTATGCTCAAAGCTTTGGCCCTTCATGAGGGACGGAATGACTCGACACAGCCCGGTGTTTCCAAATTTGGCTTTATGCCCTATTTCAGCATCGATCCCTTCCGGGTAAGCTTCTGTCAACCCCGGCCTCTCTTGTCTTACAGTCTTCTTTGTCTTCCCGTCTATAAAAGTCTTTCTCTTCCAGTCTTCACTCCTCCACCGGAATTATTGACACGTTTTTGAGTAGTTTTTTTAGTCAATAATACAAT
>CAIXHD010000452.1 GCA_903919065.1 uncultured Bacteroidota bacterium | reverse complement strand
GAAAGGTAATATGGGAGGTCTGAACGGGACTCTCGAATATAACCTGTCGAGGTCGTTCAGTAAAACCATGAAGTTGAAGACCATACCCACCGGTGTAAATTTCTTTATCGATCTGGCATTAAATAATGAAAATTACAGCAACGTGGATATCCCCGGTTATTATTCGTCCCCGAATGATGACTATTCTTTTTTCAGGGTCACCGGTGGTTTTAGCAAGGACTACTATTTTTTAAAGAATTTTCATATTTCCCCAAGGATTGGATATGGGATCGAAAGTACCAGTCTTTATGCCCAGGGAGAAAGCAACACTTACCCCGATGGGTTATCAGCCATGGGGGACCATATTCTGATTGGCGGATCGGGAGGATTGAACCTCCTTCATAATTTCCAGTTGATCGGAGGTGCTAATATTTATATACCGGTGGGTGATTTATGGATGACTGCCGGATCGGAAAAGTCGGTGCCGCTTACCATGAGCTGGTCGAAGGTGTTCTATGGCCGCCAGGGCCTGAGTGTTTTTGGCGGAGTAAGAATTTTGTTGTGATACTATTAAAATGAGGATATCATGAAAAAGAGAATTGCAATTATCGGATTGATTTTGCTGGTTTTCTCGAGTCTGGGAATTGAGGCTCAAACAAAAAAAGAGAAAAAAATTGCCGGGTATGTCGATGCGAATTATGAGGTGGAATGCCTGGGGACCGGCACTCAGGGGAGCCAGTTGCTGAAGGTGTGGGGTTATGGAAAGACCCCCGAGGATGCAGTAATACAGGCCAAGCGAAATGCAGTGCATGCGGTCATGTTTAAAGGTATCACCGCCGGCCAGGGGTGCATGAAACGCCCCATTTTAACCGAGGCTGGAATTGAGGAGGCAAGGGCTGATTACTTCAATGCTTTTTTTGCTCCGGCAGGAAAATATCTGAGCTTCGTTGCCTTATCAGGAGAAGGAGTGCAGGACAGGATAAAGGTGGATAAGAAGACATACAAGGTGGCTATCAACGTTTCTGTGATGCACACGGCATTACGACAGGAGCTGGAAGCTGCCGGAATTGCCAAGAAGTTAGGTGCCGGTTTTTAAACTGTTTAAAAATGAAAACAAAAGTCTTTTTATTAGGGGTAGCCGGTTTCATGATGCTCTCAGTTGCGTCATGCCTTGCCCAAAGAGAAGTGGCAGCATACAATACATTCCAGACAGAATGTTTGGGTATTGAAATGGACGGCTCACAAACTCTTCAGGTATGGGGAACAGGCCGTAACCGGATTGATGCTGTTGCACAGGCCAAAAAGAATGCAGTCAGGGATGTCCTTTTTAACGGGATTGTTGCCGGAAAGCCGGATTGCCAGAAAAAGCCGGTACTGCCTGAGGTGAACGTGCGTGAGAAAAATGAAGATTATTTCAATAAGTTCTTTGCGGATGGCGGGGATTTCAGGAATTTCGTTTACGTCCGTGATGAACGGATCGGTCACCGGATTACGCGCGATAAAATGAAGGCGCAAAACCAGGTTACGAACAGTGTGATCGTTCGTGTTGACCGGCCCGGATTGATTAAGCATATGAAGATAGACGGTATTTTAAAATAAAAAAAATGAAAAACAGGGGATATAAAATAGTTCTGGCTGCCTTGCTGATCTTATCGGGCAGCGCAGCTTTCGGTCAGGCAAAAAAGCCAACAATCATGGTAGTGCCGAGTGATGCGTGGTGCAACAAAAACGGGTATATGATGACCTTCGATAATCAGGGATCCGTTCAGAAATTCCCGGATTACAAGATGGCTTTTCAGGAAAATACTGATCTTCTGCTGGTGATCAGTAAGATCAATGAGCTGATGGTTGACCGGGATTTTCCATTGAAGAACCTCGAGTCGGCCCTGAAATCCATTGGCAATGAATCTGCCGAGGATGCCATGATGGCCAGTAAAAGCGGAGCAGATGTTTCAGAAACTCCCATCGACAAATTGAGAAAGGTGGCAAAAGCAGATATCTGGATGCAATTAACCTGGACTATTAACACGGTGGGACCCAAAAAATCAATCACATTTAATCTTCAGGGTTTTGATGCATACACCGATAAGCAGATTGCCGGCGCCTCAGGAACCGGTCCGCAATCATTCAGTACCGAGCTTCCGGTATTACTTGAGGAGGCAGTGCTGAGCCAGCTGGATAACTTCAATGCTCAACTGCAAAAGCATTTCGATGACCTGTTTGCCAATGGCCGCGAAATCACTCTTCGCATAAAGGTCTGGACCAGTTTCGACGGAGATCTGGAAAAGGAATTTGAAGGAGATGAGCTTGGTCAGCACATTGAGAAATGGGTGAGCGATAATACGGTGGAGCATCGATTCAGTACTTCCGATGCCACGGAAAGTATGATGCTGTTTGAACAGGTTCGAATTCCATTATACAATGCCTCAGGAGTGGCCATGGATGCCAGAGGCTGGGGGCAGGAGTTGCGCAAATATCTGAAATCCAAATTTACTGTGGAAAGCAAGGTAATGACAAAAGGACTTGGCGCTGTTACCGTAGTAATTGGCGAGAAGTAATTTAAAACTGTAAAATGATGAAAACGATAAAGTTTATATTGACAGCTGCAATCTTCCTGGGCGGCATTACCCTGGCAAACGGGCAGAATACCATCGGGAAAATGGATGATCTTGGCCGTATAGCGCTCAATCCCTGGGTTCCTGAGCAGGTGGAATATATGCCGGAGGCATCCAGTGTGAACCTGCTGAATAAGCTGGGCCAGATTGCCACCCGCTATGGTATGGGTTCCAGTGAATTAAATCCGCGGTTTATAATAAGCGCCAATGTCGTGGTTCAATCCAAGGATATCACATCTACGGCTCCTCCTATGCATGCCATGACGCTCACGTTTACGCTTTATATCGGCGACGGGATTGAGGGTAAGTTATTTAACAGCACATCAGTTACCGGCAAAGGGGTAGGGGCAAATGAAACAAAAGCCTACACTGCCGCATTGAAGAGCCTTGATCCAGGAAATAAGGAAATCCAGAGATTCATGGAAGAGGGCAAGCGCAAGATCATTGCTTATTATAATTCCAGATGTGATTTTATCATTAAGGAAGCCCAGATGCTCGAGAGCCAGCACCAGTTCGATCAGGCAATTTACACCCTGATGTGTATTCCTGATGTGTGTCTGGACTGCTATAACAAGGCCATGGATGCAGTTGCACCTCTGTACAAGAATAAGATCGACTGGGAATGCAAGGCTAAGGTAAATGCCGCCCGGAATGTGTGGAGCGCAGGCTTGAATCGCCGGGCCGCTGATGATGCTGCCGTAATTCTGGCATCGATCGATCCGGAAGCTGCCTGCTTTAACGAGGCGGTTAAGTTAACCGGTGAAATTGGCAAGCGTATCAAGGAGATCGACGGCCGCGAATGGGATTTTATTCTTAAGACGCAGATCGATCTGGAAAGAGAGAGAATTAAGGCATGGAGAGATGTTGGAGTGGCCTGGGGAACAAATCAACCGAAGAATATTATTTATAAGAGCCTTTGGTGAGTGTTCTTTTTAAAGAAGGTATCCTAATAATATCTGATTTGTTATCCGGTTTGGGCCCAATGCTGTTCCAATAGGATATTCGAACTGATATCGAATTAAAACATTTAATGCTTTTATTCCCAGAAAAAGGCCAATGGATTCCTCTCTGGAATTAATGGCATATCTGAACAATGCTCCAGTTTCAACTTTTTCGGAAAAGGATATTATTGCATTTCCTTGAAAACTGAATCCTTCAGGAGTGTTGAATTTTACCAGAACGGAAGGTTTTATTGCCAGATACTTCCCAATGGATGGACTTATTCCGCCATAGAGGTAAGCAGTTCTGGCAAGAAAACGATTAGTGTATTTAGTACCATCCTGGTCAAACATCAGATCAGATTTGAATCGTACACTGGAATTGAATAAGTTTATTACTGACCCTCCGGCAAAGAAAAAGTTGGATTGGTAATGAGTGCCAACGGTTGCATCAAAAATATTGACGGTGCCATTTAATTCGGCAAGGTTATCGAGAAATTCGTCGGGGAGAGTTCCGTCGGGCCGGATAAAATTGTCTGTTTTAATGGCAAATCGCTGATACAAAACTGCCAGACCAAAGGATAATCTTCCATTGTTGAGAAAAACGTGATAGCCATAGTCAAGATGAATGCCAAGTTGGTTAACTGCTCCATAGTTCATGTTAAAGAGACCTCCGCCAATTCCAATCTTACCAAAGGAATTTTCGCCCCGATTTAAAAGGCCTCTGGGGTTGTAACGCTGACCTTTCTCCATCATGCTTTTGTGATATGATATAGCCTGGTAAAGAGGTGCAGTAGTCAGTCCCATCCATTGTTGTCGTACCGATACAGTGAGTGGCGCCAGTCGGGAGGTTCCTGCCAATGCAGGATTAGTTAAAAAGCTGTTGACCAGAAACTGATCTGAAAATGGGGGTACCTGTCCAAAGCCTTGCAGCGAGGTCGACAAGATAATCAGCCATATTATCAGTAATTTATACATCAGTTTCCATTCTATCTTAACAAAATTGTTAAAGTGCCTTTTCTCGTTTCCGTTTTTCCATCTTTATTGAAATTTATAAAATAGAAATAGGGACCGGCAGGTGCAGGGCTATTGTCGATTGTGCCATTCCATGGGTCATATGGGCAAGACGAATAATAGACCCTGATTCCATTAAGATTATATACCGATACTTCACAGGATTCAGCATCTTCAAGCAGTGGAATTTTCCAATAATTATTATGTTCACCATTGGGAACAAGAACGTTCGGAACCATATTCAGCATGTCCAGCGGAATAGTCGTGAGGTTTTCACAACCGTTCATGTCTGTAACCTTAAGGATATATGGTTCACCTCTTTTTGCGATAGAAAGATTTGTTATTTCATTTCCTACAACCGGGTTTCCGTTCAATGTTATTTCATAAGTATTGCCATTTCCCCCTTCAATCTTTTTAATTGCGATTCGCCCATCGGTACAGTCGGAACAGTTAGGGTAATAAACCTTGTAGGTAACCTCTATTGGATTGGGTTGTATAACGGTGATATCCTTCACCTCTTTTGTGCATTGATGCTCATCTCTGATAGTAAACAGGTAGTCAGTTGCAGCCGGAAGTCCTGTGAAGATTGAACTGTTCTGGTCGATACTGAGTGAACTGCTTTCTGAATACAGGGAGTAGGAATAGTTGCCGGAAGGTTCGACCAGTATTTCCACTGATCCATCGGGAAGCAAATCTTGGGTGACAAAACAGGAGTTTGGTGTGATCTTTCCTACGGTTGCTGAAAATACCGTCCACACGTTAATTTCGATCGATGTATTGGTTTCACAACGATACCCTTCGGCGTAATCCCGCACCGATCTGACCTGGTAGATTGTCTTTTCTTTGGGAGTCACCGTTAATTCGTCCCCCTTTTGGTCAGGGAAACCAACCCATTCAATAATCTCATTTACCGGACTTTCTCCGGTTGCCCTGATCAGCTTAAGTTTCACTGATTCACCAAGGCAAACAGTAGCCTTGTCTGCCTCAATTCTCATTTGCATCCTGCTATCCAATACAACCGGTCTGTATTCTTTGCAACCGTTTGCATCAATCATAGTTATGATGCCGGTTTTGTTACTCAAACCCTCTATAGTTAGAGCGCGACTCGGAGAATTATTGATTCTTTTATCATCGAGCTCAAAATAATAGTTGCCTGTTCCTCCTTCTCCTGAAACGGTAATTTGCCCATCAGCAGCATTCTCGCCGGATGGTTGAATGATACATGTTTTTATGATCAGCGGAAGCGGCTCTGCAATGATAACGGGGTCAGTCCAAGGTTTCGCACATGCATTATCTATTTTCACCCAAACCTTATAATTAGTCCCTGGTTTGAGGTCCTTGAAAAGGTTGCCTGATGAATAGCTTAACTGATTGTCGATAGAATAGGTAAGTACTTTTCCGTCGCTCTTATTATCGACATCAATAGTTATTGTTCCATTATTATTACCAAAGCAGGTTATGTCCTTAACAACGGGTTTCGAAATGATCAGCTGGTTAATATCCCTCAGCTGAACATTGATTTCATCTTTGGCGGAACAACCGGCCCGGGTGATTCTTAGTGAATAGATACCACTTTTAGTTGCTGTAAATTCCTGGTTGACTCCCAATTCCTGGCCCAGATCGTTTTTCCACAAAAACTGATCTCCCGGTTGTGTGTTGCTAATTAGTTTCAGTGTTGTTTCGGTGGCACATAAAAGTAAATCCTGACCAAGATTGACAGTAGGAATGGGGTTGAATGTTACATCAATCGGTTCCGATACAGAAACGCATCCGTGTAAATCTGTGGCAGTAAGGGTAAGTTTAGTGTTTTCAGTGATTTTAGCGATAGAATCCGTTTGTCCGTTGCTCCAGAGGTAGGAAATATAGGGAGAGTCCGCTTTGATAAGCGCAGTATCCCCGACACATGGTGGTGGGCCTTGCTTTAATACCGGCGGCTTAACTGTGTAAACATCAAGTGTAATTAAGGTGTCGGTCGGGCAGGGACGACCATTGTTCCATGTTTTGGTTTTTACGGAATAAACAGTTTTTTCAGTTGGATTAACGACGATTTTCATATCCGTTAATCCCGGAGGAAATACCCATTCAACCTCATCAGCCCCAGTAACTGTAAGGGTGTCAGGCTGACCGGGGCATACGATAGAGCCACCTGAGGAAACAATTTTGACGTTTCTTCCTCCGATCTGGTCAACATGGACTATACCAATAACTTCGCAGAAAGGTGGAATCTTTGAAGCTACATGAACCTTGTAATCTCCCCCTTCGACATCCTTAATGGTATTGGTTTTTTCCAGAGGAAACAGTTCCCAGCTATAAGTGAAGTTTTCAATTTTTCCATGAGGGAATATGGTTCCGCGACCGTCAATCTCATGACAAAATGCAGGGGTTGAATTGGTGGAATCAATGGTTGGAGGTTTTGTTTTTGCAATATAAACGGTGTCCCAGCCATTGCATCCATTGTACCCGGTAACGGTTACCCTGAAATCCCTGTATCCTCCCACATCCTTATCCGGAACAGAATCTGATGGTATTGTTCTGGTTCTTACCTGGATTTCCGGATCTTCCCATTTATAAAATGCCCCGGGTCCAGCCTCAAGTATAAGTGAATCACCCGGACAAAGTATAGTTTCATCCTGTAAGGTGAGCTTAACTTTTGGTACTTCGTTGATCATGATTTCTCTGGGGTAGGTAATTGGTGCTACAACCCCATTCTTTCTCAAAACTAAAGTCACCCGATAATTTCCTGCCGAGGGAAATTTGTAAAGAAAATCATTTGTGGTTGGGGCAAAATTCAAAACCCTGCCATTGGGTAATTTTTGGATCATCCAGGCTCGTGCAACAATATTGGTTTGATCCGTTATGTAAAACAGAGTTTCATCACCCTCACAAAGATTCTCATAATAAAAGGGTTCAGGATCTTTTTTTATGGGAACCGGTGCAGGTAATCCGAAGCCGCTCAAGCCGCCTGATTTGGTGTCGTTATTAATCAACCGTGCCCCTTTCTGCCTGAATGCACAATCCGGATACGGGTGCATGGGGGAATTGATGACGCCGATAAAATCCTGACCATTATAGGCAATATAAATTTTACCGTTCGGACCCATTTGCATCGCTCCGCAGGGTTTTTCGGGATCAGTTGACAGGAATTTACTGCTCTTGATAAGCTGGGTCCTGTCGTTCTGGTCGTAGTTAGAGAGATCCCACTGATAAACGTACCCACTGTCGCGTGCGGTTCCATAAAGGAAGTTGCCAATGTCCGGAGCGAAACCGAACCGTCCGGACGGTGAGAATTCAACCCCATAGGCTGACAATTGCCGCGCAAAGTTGCCCGCCCAGCTGCTGCCGGCCGGAATCAGGATGGAGTTGGATATTTTCCCGTCTGAAATATCAAACCGGAGTACCTCAAAAAATTTCCCTCCTTCAACAGCTAAAGCAATACGGTCGCCCCGGTCATTCACTTTTATCTGCCCTGCCTGGCAGCGCATTTTACCATATTCAATAGGGTCATTAAGCAGGTTAATAGGAACGGTTTGGTAAACAGGGCTCGAGAACTGGCCTTGAAATTTAACCTCAATAAACCTATTGGAATTAAGCTCGGGCATGATGAACCAGTAGCCTGTTTTATTTGTCTCGTAAATGAATGGAACAGCTAAAAATTTCTCCGCTGTATTTGGAGCCAAAACAACCGGCCCGGATACTGTTCCTGTACTGCCCGACGAAATTTTGACCGTGTAATAGCTCACCCCGGTATTTTCCTGAATTCCCTCAATAAATGATTTTGTCGTAAAAACAAAGTATTGATCTGTAGTATTTGGATCGGGAACGATGGTGGCTGATTGTGTGGAGGAAGGATCACCATTCAGATTGGTGGTATTTAACCTTGCACCGTTTGAGTCCCAGATATTAACGCCATCAGTATAAAACAGAAGCTTCCCGGCGGCATCCGAAATGGAAGCAGCACCTTCGGGAGTATCCATCAGGCTATTGTCCAGTGGGATCGGATAGAAATTGACAAAATCGAGAGCTGCCTTATGCCCAAAATACCAGAAATTGGCCTGTTTCTGGCCAAACCCTGATGAAAACACCAGGGCCAATAATAAGATAATTAAGCCTGATCTACGGGCTTTTTGATCCGATAATCGGGGCGTTATGGAAAATAAATATCTGATAATCAGTCTGTTTAAACAATGCCTTTCCAGTTACAATTTATGAAAGATATTTATTTTCGAGGGTGTTGTGTCAACTTTCCTGTATTTTTAGGTGTTTAACCATGAAAATATATCCTTATGTCCGGAAAATCGGATAAAAAAATCGCTCTGGTTTTCGGTGCCAGCGGCCTGGTTGGCAAAGTGCTCGTCAGGGAACTAATCGATAACGATTCATACGCATCAGTGGTCTTATTTCTTCGTAAGCCTTTGGAATTCAAGCATTCGAAGGTGATGGAGCAAGTGATTGATTTTAATCGTCTGGAGGAAAACGCGGCATTACTCACAGGGGATGAACTTTTCATCTGTCTGGGAACCACGATAAAAAAGGCAGGATCTGTTTCAGCAGTTGAGAAGATTGATCGCGACCTGCCTGTTACGATTGCCCGCCTGGCTTTCAATAACGGGGTAAAACGGGTAGCTGTGGTGTCATCACTCGGAGCAAATCCGGCAGTGCGGAATTTCTATCTGAGAATCAAAGGGGAAATGGAGCGGGGGATCCGGGAGATTCCATTTGAACAGATTGTTATAGCAAGGCCTTCGATGCTGCTCGGAGACAGAGCCGAATTTCGGTTTGGAGAGGCAGCCGGCAAGGTGGTTATGAAGGCCGTCAATGTTCTTCTGACAGGATCGTTCCGCAAGTACCGGGGAATCGAGGGCAGGGCAGTGGCAAAAGCTATGATTGGCCTGATGGGTTCGGGCTTGAATGATGTTATTTATGAATCAGATGTACTGCAAAAATGGGCAGACAAAGGGAAATAGGATGATAACTCTATGATGGATCAGCCGGCAATCGAAGTTAAAAAGGTATTCAAATCATTCAAAACGGTTCAGGCTGTTAAGGGAGTGGATTTGCAGATTCAACGGGGCCATTTTGTGGCCATACTCGGACCAAACGGTGCCGGAAAAACTACCCTGGTAGAAATGATTGAGGGTATTCAGATTCCTGATTCAGGTGAAATCAAGGTGCTGGGGAAAACATGGAAGCATCATTCCGCTGAGCTTCATAACGAAATCGGACTGTGCCTGCAGGATACCCGGTTTATTGAGAAACTGCGTGTTATTGAAACACTGCGGCTGTTCAGTAGCTTTTACGGGCTCGATAATGGCAGGGTTGAGGAGGTGATTGATTTGGTTGCCCTTGATGAAAAGCGGCGCGCCTACGTGGTAAACTTATCGGGAGGACAGAAACAACGGCTGGCTATTGGTCTGGCACTCCTGAACAAGCCGGCTATTTTGCTTCTTGATGAGCCGACCACCGGTCTCGATCCGAATGCACGGCGTGAAATATGGGCCATTCTTAACCGCATGAAACAGGAGTCGGAAACCTCCATGCTGCTGACAACGCATTATATGGAAGAAGCCGAGCAACTGTGTGACTATATAGTTATTATGGATCAAGGGATTATTCTTAAGGAGGGTACGAAAAATGACCTGCTGGGTGAAAATAAGACACTGGACGACCTGTTTATTGATTTAACCGGGAGGCACCTTAATGAGTAATCGATTGCATGCAAGGCAGTTGGGCCTGCTGATAGCGGCAAATTTTCGGGAGATCATCCGGGAACCGGGAGTCCTTTTCTGGGGAATCGGCTTTCCGATCCTGATGTCGCTCGGTCTTGGAATTGCTTTTACGAAAAAGCCTGCCGAAATCCGGAAAATTGCCTTGGTAAGTTCCTCCTCCCTGATCATAAAAGATACAGTTGTGGTGAGCGATGAGAAGCTTGGCTCTACCACATTTATATTCGAAAAAATGAGTTGGGATGAAGCGATGGTGCTATTGAAAAGGGGAAATTTTAACCTGATTCTCGACTCAAAGGATGGACAGCCGCAATATCACTTCGATCCGATGAATCCTGATGCACAGCTCTGTTTTCTGAAATTGTCGAGGATGTTGCAGGGCAAGCCGGAAGTGCTGCCTGAAAATGCCGGCCAGATTAAACCTCTGACCGTTAGCGGTACCCGATATATCGATTTTTTTATTCCCGGGATACTTTCCATGGGCGTGATGATGTCGTGCATGTGGGGCCTCAGTTACGGACTGATTGATAAGCGGTCGAAAAAGCTCCTGAGGAGAATGGTGGCAACGCCGATGAAAAAATCCTATTTCCTGATGTCGATGATTACTGTCCGTATCGGGATGAATTTCGTAGAATCCCTTCTGCTGGTCATTTTTGCCTGGCTGGCCTTTGGAATCAATATGGCGGTGAACCTTCCCGCATTGCTGCTGATATTCATGGCAGGGAACTTTGCTTTTGCCGGTCTGGCGGTCCTGATATCTTCCCGGACCTCAAATACGGAAGTCGGGAATGGTTTTATCAATGCCGTAGTTTTCCCGATGATGATCATGTCAGGCATATTTTTCAGCTACCATAATTTTCCGGATTGGGCGATCCCGGTAATCAGAATGCTCCCTTTAACCATGCTGGCAGATGGAGTCAGGAGCATCTTTATTGAAGGTGCCGGGCTGCTTCAGGTTGCGCAGCCCATCCTCATACTAACCGCTGTTGGCGCATTGCTTTTCTCAGCTGGGCTGAAAGTTTTCCGCTGGTACTAGTATTTAATGACAGGAGTCAGCAGGAATCTGAATTCATAATCCTTGTATTCCATCTGATACTCCTTCAGTGGCCAGCTGCCCCAGCTGTCGATACAACCTAATCCCATCTGTTCCAGATCGATATTGAGTGTAGTGAAATTTCGCTCCTTTAATTCTCCGGAATGCCGCTGATCTTTTTTCTCTCCGTCGTCCAAATCATCCGTTGTATAATGAAGGGCAGTGGCATTGAAAAGAATATCAGAGGTGATCTTTAAACCGCGTCCATCGGGATCGGAAAGTTGCCACCAGCGGATATCGGTTTTGTTGCCGGTTTCCTGCGGACGAACGTAGGGATAGAACTGCTCGCTGACTGTCTGCTCATAAAGTCCTACCGGGCTGCAATACTTGCGGTCGCGATAATTTTCCCCGGGTCCGCGTCCGTAATATTTAATGCGATCGAATTGTACCGGCAAGGTGAGCTGCATTCCAAATCTTAGCGGTACGGGCATTTTTTTGACATCAGCAGTTTTGTCGACTTCCAATTTTTGATCCACCAGAACCTGTCCAAGCTCGTTGATTTCGTACAAAATGGTCAAAGCAGAAGTAACTTCGGGCAAACCGTACACCGCAGTAATAATAACATTGTTCTCTTTACGGTTGATTGTGAGTGATTTGAGTTCCTGTTGTTTCGTTGATTTTTTCCAGGCAACCAGCTTATTCTGACGGTTAGCGCCAAAATCATTATCGGTTGGTCCGCGCCAGAAGTTAGGTTTCAGCCCTTCACCTTCTTTAATCATGTTTAACCCATGATGTGTTATCTGGGTGAGGAAACCAGATGTTTTATCAAATGTTACCTGGCTGAATTTCCCGTTAATAATTAATTTACCTGCAGCCTCCGTATAATTCAATGGAGTGGCCGACTGTGCAAATTTAATGGGTTGCAGTGCGGTTTCTTTAACAGCGAGCTGTTCCCAGGCAACTTCCTGTCCGGCTGGCAATAAACCCGTTTTAGCTTTGAGCTTATAGGTGAGGTTCAGGAAAACTTCTTTTGATTTTTCAGGAACGGAGTATCCGAGGTTAATCACCTGATTTGATTGCGGCGCTGCCGTAAGATTGTCGAAAACCCCTGCCTGCACTGGTTTGCCATCTGCGATCAGCTGCCATTCGAGGAGATAGTTTTTCAGATCGATATAGAAATTCTCATTATAAACACTGATGTCACCTGCCGCATTGGGCATCATGGTAGTCAGGATATTCTGATAGCATTTCTGAACTTCGAAGGCATGCGGGTTGAACTTCCGGTCGGGACTCACGAGACCGTTGCATAAGAAGTTGTTGTCGGATGGAAGGTCTTTTCCGTAATCGCCGCCATAAGCGTAGAACATATCACCATTGTCATTGTATTTTCTAAATCCCTGGTCAACGAAATCCCATATAAATCCACCCTGCAAAACAGGATACTTACGATAGATATCCCAGTATTCCTTGAAACCACCTTGGGAGTTGCCCATGGCATGAGCGTATTCACACTGGATGAGCGGACGGGTGGGGTTGCTGGTTGCATATTTTTCCAGGTCCCATGGTGCGTCATACATCGGGCAATAAATATCGGTGTTGGCCGACATGCCGGCACCTTCATACTGTATCGGACGCGATGGGTCGCGCTTCTTTCCCCAGGCATAAACCTGTTCGAAATTCACCCCGTTGCCCGCTTCATTTCCCATCGACCAGATAATTATGGCAGGCTGGTTCTTGTCGCGTTCCACCATCCTTTCAAATCTTTCGAAATGTGCCTGATACCAGGTTGGGGCCTTGGCAAGTGACGATTTGCCATATCCCATGCCATGTGATTCCACATTGGCTTCACCTATCATGTAGATACCGTACTTATTGCATAATTCAATGATGTACGGATCATTAGGATAGTGACTGGTTCGTAATGCATTGATATTTAATTCCTTGAAGATTTTGACATCCTGCTCCATTCTCTGACGGCTGACCCATGTAGCGGTTAATGGGTCCATTTCATGGCGGTTAACCCCTTTTATAATGATCGGCTTGCCATTGATCAGCAGTTGGGCATTTTTAATTTCCACTTTTCTGAAACCGACGGTTTG
>CAIXHD010000451.1 GCA_903919065.1 uncultured Bacteroidota bacterium | reverse complement strand
CCAGCATCGACTGATACTGTCCATCCCTGGAAATAATTTTTACCAGTACATTCTGGCCCGAAGGTCCGATTTGAAAAATATCATCTGATGCCGCTGATCCCGTCGCTGTAAATTTATTGTAAAGTGCAGTCAGTTCAGGCCCGATCAGTGATCCGTCAAGCCGCCCACCCGCGGGAGGACTATAATAAGGAATTATAACCCCCAGCGATGCACATAGATTTGATTCGGAAGAGGCTTCAGCATACTTGGTTTCACCATGTGGCAAAATTACCTGCCAGTGCAATTCATCCTTTTTAAAAAAATCCCGGCTGAAAACATAGGAGTGCCGGCCCGGTTCAAAAATGTTGTTTACCTGGTATTTTTTCTCCCCACCATTGTATATCAGTTTACTTTTATCCGGACTTACCGTGATGGTTACAGTTCCTGGATTATAATAGCCGAAGTGCGCCCGGTACGTGCTGGTCCCGGTTTTTTCCACACATTCAAGGATAAGTTTAAGGTTATGCTCATCTTCCGTGGACTGTGCAACAGATGTCCAGGGGAAAAGGCTTACCAGAAATAAGAAAGTCGCCAGCCTTAGGCTAAAGACATTCTTAATCAATTTAAAATATGTAGCCATTTTCATAACGCAGTTGTTTTAGGTATCTATGATATTATGTACCGCCGAGCATGAAGTATGTTTAGATTAAATTGTTAATTTTTTGTTAAATTACCACCAATCAGCTGTTATTCAATTAACTATGCCGCCAAACATCAACAAAAACAACTGTTTGATAATAAATGGTATAATTTTAAGCTCTCCCATTTATTTCCTATTTTCGTTGCCACGAAACTTTAACGTCGATACCTTGTTAAAAAATAATACTAAAATCAGGCATACATGAACCCCTCACGAACTATGCTTGCAAAATCCAAAGAAACTAATTGAGGGCTCCATGAGTACAAGCAAATTATAATTGAAACAATAAACTATTTACGAATGAAAACTAGAATCTTGGTTGTTTCCTTAACACTGGCCTCTCTCTTTATAGTGACTTCCTGCCAGCCAAAAAAATCGGAAGATAAAAAAGCAGGTACAGCTAAAGTTGAAGCTCCCGCTCCAACGGTAACTAAAGAAGAGATTAGGGCTATCATAAAGTCCATGCCAGCTCAAACAGATGTAATAAAACTGGTTAACTCAACTGGTGCTGCTTATCTTGCCGGCTTTACGAATGAAGGCTTGAATACTGAAAATCTCCTCACCCGGGCCGAAAAATCAACCGCCCTCGGAGCTGTTCTTTTCGATATTGCCTATACACATCTCTACCGACAGGTTGAACCATTCAATAAACTCATCAAAATCAGTGAAACACTGACAAAAGACCTGGGCTTTGAGGAACTTACCCAATCATTGAAAGGTCTTAAGGCCGAATATGATAGTCATAAGGACAACAGCACCGAGATGGATGCAATCTTTGAAGACTGGAGAGTAAATTCAAAAAAACAACTTTACCAAAGCGGTTCGGTTAAAGACCTTTCTCTGATTTATTCCGCTGGTGTGGTTAAATCACTAAATGTCATTTCATACCTCACCCTTTTTGCTCCTCAGAAAGAACAGCTCCTGGTGGTTCTCAAAGATCAAAAGGGCGCGATCAATGCTGTTTGCGAAATCCTTTCCAAATCACCTGGAGATGCTGAAATCAGCAAATATCTTGAAACTCTTACCCCTGTAAATAAAATCTTCCAGTCATCGGAGCCATTTACCGAAAAATCGATTGAGGAAATCAATAAGTTAACAGCGGCAGCCGTTAAATAATCTTCCTGATCATATCTGACCATGAATGAATCCACGCTCAATGCGCTGATTAATCTTTTTGCAGTTTTCAGCATAAAAGGTGAGCAGGATTACGATACAGCGAGAAGCACGCTCGAGGAGTACCTGACCAATCAGCTGGGCGTTAAAAACCCGACTGAATACCTCGAGCTGTTTTACGAAATATTCGACCTATACAGCAGCGGGGTTCATAATCTCGATACAGAGAATACCAGTAAGATCGTCACCAAAATCTGTACTCAGGTAAAAAGCCGGATTCATCACGCTGAACAGTTGATGATATTCCTGCATTTTCTTGAATTGGCCAGGCTTGATTTTAATTCGATCGAGCATGAGCTCTACGACCTGGTGGCTGAAATCTTCGAAGTCAAGCCGGAAGATTATCTGGCATTCAAGCAATTTACTTTCTGCGAAAAGCCTGAAACTATTGACTCTTCAGGCTTTATGATAATCAGCAGAAATTCTGCACCAACTGGCAAAAATGTCTTCCACATTCAAAAACCCAATCTGGGTGGCGAACTTTTAATTTATTATATAGCCGAGACAGGACAATTCATTTTTAAATATTTCGGCTCTGATCCCCTTCAGCTGGAAGGAACCGTTATACGCCAATTTCAGTTTTACATCTTTAATCATGGCGCCATTCTTCGTGGAAACCTCAAAACAAACATCTACTACACAGAGGTTTCTGCAGCCTATTTTAATTTCCACGTAAGCGATCCCCTGATTTTTGCCAGCAGGGAGGCCTCGTATACCTTTCCGAAAAGCAAGCACGGCATTCACACTTTTACTTTTTCGGAACCATCCGGACAGCTAATTGCCGTTATGGGCGGAAGCGGTGTTGGAAAGTCAACCCTTTTAAATGTGTTGAATGGCAATCTGCCTGTCCAGTCAGGCGAGATTACAATTAACGGCTTCGATATTCACAAAGAGTTTGATAAAATCGAGGGCCTGATCGGTTTCATACCACAGGACGATCTCGTATTTGAAGAGCTTACGGTATTCCAGAATGTTTATTTTAATGCTCTTCTTTGTCTTGACCACCTATCAATACCTGATGTCAGGAAACGGATCGATATCCTGCTGACTAACCTGAGCCTTTTTGAGGTCAGGGATATGGTAGTCGGCAGCCCCCTCAAGAAGCTGTTAAGCGGAGGTCAGCGTAAGAGATTGAATGTCGCACTTGAACTCATCAGGGAACCTGCAATATTGTTTGTTGATGAACCAACCTCCGGTCTCTCTTCAAGGGATTCCGAAAAGATCATGGTTCTATTCAAGGAACTTACTCAGCAAGGCAAACTCATAATCGTCAATATTCATCAGCCTTCTTCTTTTATCTACAGGCTGTTCGATAAATTATGGATTTTCGACAAAGGCGGATACCCTATCTATACTGGCAATCCGCTGGATGCAATAGCCTATTTTAAAAAACTTGATAAGCATATTGACGCAGATGTATGCGAGTGCAGCGCCTGTGGCAATGTCAACCCGGAACAGGTCCTGGAAATTATCGAAACCCGAAAATTCGATGAGTCTGGCAGATTAACTGCTGAAAGAAAATTTACTGCCGAAGAGCTTCATAACCTCTATGTTGAATCTATTCAAAAACACGTAGAGATTGAGGAACCGGAAACCAAAAATATCCCGGCAAGCAATTTTTTCAAACCCAACCGGTTTAAACAATTTAAGATCTTCTTTTCGAGAAATTTAAGCACGAAATTCTCAAATTCTCAATACATAATCGTCAATCTGATCCAGGCTCCTTTGCTAGCACTGGTAGTCAGCTTTCTTACCCGATATTCCACGGAAACAGGATACCTTTTCGGGCTAAACAAGAATTTTCCATCGTTTATTTTCATGGCCATCATCGTCATGCTTTTTCAGGGAATGAGCCTTAGTGCCGAGGAGATAATCAGGGACCGGAAAATATTGCAGCGCGAAGCCTTTTTAAGACTAAGCCGCCTGAGTTACTTGAATTCAAAAATAGTCTTTCTGTTTGCCGTGTCATTGATCCAGTCTTTTCTCTTTACCCTGATCAGCTCATGGGTGCTGGGAATGCACGGACTATTCATTCAATATTGGCTGATACTCTTCTTAACGGCCGCGTTTGCAAATATGGCCGGGCTGAATATCTCCTCGGGATTGGACAGCGTCGTCACCATTTATATTACCATTCCAATCTTAATTATTCCCCAGATTCTTCTTTGCGGCTTAATTGTAAAATTCGATGACCTTAAAGGAAAAAACGCTACTAACAATGCCGTTCCGATAATTGGAGACATAATGGTTTCTCGCTGGGGATTTGAAGCTTTAGCCGTTGAACAATACACCCGAAACCAATACAATATCCATTATTATGATGCTGAAAGAGAGATGTCAGGGTATTTTATTAAGGGAGAACTGCTGATTCCTAAAGTTTCCGGATTGGTTGGATCTGTAATTTATGAGAAACAGGAGAAAAAGCTCAATACATTCAATGCCAAAACCCTTAAAACGATCTGGAATACCATGCATCAACTCGATGAAGATAATTTGATGCCTGCCTTCGGTTATTACAGCAATCTGACACCGGAACTCTTTAACCAGACGGTAGCAGACAGTGCAACCGCTCATCTGGAAAAACTCCGGACGAAAAATAAGGAGCTTTACAATATTGCTGAAGGAAGAAAAGACGGGATCACTTCGGAACTTGTTGCCAGCATAGGTAAGGATGAATTGATTAACCTGAAAAATGATTATCAGAATTCCGCTCTTGCAAACCTGGTTACGAATCAGAACATCGACAACACCATCGTGCGTGCCGGAGAAAAATATCTGACCAAGGTTGCCCCCATTTTCAGGCTGCCGGAAAGCAAAGTTGGCCGTGCTCAATTCTATGCTCCTGTCAAACGATTAGGGACTATTGAAATCGCTACCTACAATTTCAATGTCGGTGTTATAACCCTTATGATCATCCTCCTGTATTTCGCACTATATTACGATTGGTTGAGAAAGCTGATTAACGCAGCCGGAAATCTAAAACTGAATCGCTGAAAAAGCTTCTTCCTCAGAGTTCCTCACATCCAGAATAGTACTAAAACCGGAGATATCAAGAATCTCCTGAACCACTTCATTTGGTTCACATATTTTAAGCCGTCCATCCAGCGCAGCTATCTTTTTAACCGTTACCAAAAATACACGCAATCCGGAACTGCTCACATATTCAATTCCGCGGAGATTAATGATAATCTTGATGCAACCTCCTTCTAAAACTTTGCTAATCGCAGATTCTGCTTCTGCCGAAGTACCAGTATCCAGTTTACCCGAAAAATCCAGAATACTGATATCACCCATTTTTCTAACCTTGATTTCCATTTCCCGTTTCAATTAAATGTGTTTCTTAAAAGAAGTTATATTCTTCTTTACCTGCTTCTTATACTCATAACTATATTCATCCACCAGCAGTTTTACCAGATGAATCCCTAATCCGCCTAT
>CAIXHD010000450.1 GCA_903919065.1 uncultured Bacteroidota bacterium | reverse complement strand
CAATTCATCAGGCTTTTCCTGATAAACGAACAAGTCATCGAGAAAGGGATTTGAATCGAGCAGCCAGCGGTGATTTTCCCGTACAACGGAATATACGGATGCCTCCTCCACCTGACTCTTCAGGCACCGGATCAAAGGGGTGGCGTGAAGAATCTCAGCAGGATCATCCGGATGAAGAAGGATAAATCTGGCTTCCAAATGATTTAATTAACCGACTGTTACCAGCAAAGAAACCTGATTATCCAGACATTCGACCACTCCTCTTTTGATAAGGAAATGGTGAGTCTGGCCGGCAATATCTATCACCTTGACGTCCCCGGCCTCCAACGATGAAATCAGTGGTGCATGGTTTGTCATCATCTCGAAGGATCCTTTGGTTCCGGGAAGGCTCACCAGGGTGATTTCCCCCGAAAAGATCTTTGATTCCGGTGTTAAAATTTCCAGGTACACGATAATTATTGGATTAGTTATTTCCGGGCGTCAGCCAGCATTTTTTCCCCTTTTTCAATTGCTTCCTCGATCGGTCCGACCAGGTTAAACGCTGCTTCAGGGTATTTATCCACTTCGCCGTTCATGATCATTTTAAATCCTTTGATAGTATCCTCGATGGCTACAAAAGCTCCGGGCCTTCCGGTAAATTGCTCAGCAACATGGAAAGGCTGCGAAAGGAACCGCTGTACACGACGGGCACGATGTACGATCAGTTTATCCTCCTCGGACAATTCATCCATACCAAGGATAGCAATGATATCGAGCAATTCGTTGTATCGCTGCAGGATTTCCTTTACCTGCTGGGCTGTTTCATAATGCTCTTTGCCGACGATTTCAGGGGTCAGAATCCTCGAGGTAGACTCCAGTGGAGCAACAGCAGGATAGATCCCTATTTCGGCGATTTTACGGCTTAATACGGTTGTTGCATCAAGGTGGGAGAAAGTAGTAGCCGGAGCAGGGTCGGTCAAGTCATCAGCAGGCACATAAACAGCCTGTACTGAGGTGATCGATCCGCGTTTTGTTGAGGTGATACGTTCCTGCATGGCACCCATCTCAGTTGCCAGTGTAGGCTGATAACCAACCGCTGAAGGCATTCTGCCGAGAAGAGCCGAAACTTCGGAACCTGCCTGAGTAAAACGGAAGATATTGTCCATAAAGAAAAGGATATCGCGACCGCCGGTCTGATCATTTCCGTCGCGGAAATATTCAGCCAGGGCGAGTCCCGAAAGGGCAACCCTTGCACGGGCACCCGGAGGTTCATTCATCTGGCCGAAAACCAAGGCAAGTTTACTATCCTTAAGGCGCTTAAAATCGACTTTGGTAAGGTCCCAACCGCCCTTTTTCATATCTTCCACGAACTCCGGGCCGTAATCGATAACACCGGATTCGAGCATTTCGCGCAAAAGGTCGTTGCCTTCGCGGGTACGTTCACCCACACCGGCAAATACTGATAATCCCGAATAAGCTTTAGCGATATTATTGATCAATTCCAGGATTAATACTGTTTTTCCAACACCGGCACCACCGAACAACCCGATTTTACCACCCTTTGAATAGGGCTCAATAAGGTCGATAACTTTGATACCAGTGAACAGTACCTGGTTCTCAGTACTCAGGTCCTGATATTTTGGCGGTTCCCGATGAATCGGATATCCGGTCGATATGTCCATATCTCCGAGCCCGTCGATCGGCAGGCCGGTAACGTTCAGTAATCGACCCCTTACCTGTTCACCTATTGGCATGGTGATCGGACTTCCGGTTGCCCGAACTTCCATATGACGTGACAGACCGTCGGTTGAATCCATGGCGATGGCCCGGATTGTATTTTCACCGATATGCTGTTCACACTCTACGATAAGCTTGGTTCCATCTTCCCGGAATATCTCGAGCGCTTCAAAGATATCCGGCAAAGAGGCTCCGCCGCTTGCAAATTCAATGTCCACCACCGGACCGATTACCTGTAAAACTTTTCCTTTATTCTCAACCATTGCTGCAGGATTTTATAGGATTCAAAAATATCTTTATTTATCTAATCCGGTCCATAAGATTGCGTGTAAACTTTTCGAGTTCCACTTTTCGATCTTTTTCGACCGGTATTTCTTCCAGGATTTCTAATGCTTTTTGTGAGTAAAAATGGACCTTATCGATGGTAATTTTATCGATATCCAAATCATGAAAAACCTTTTTAACCGAACCGATTTTAACATCAGCATTAAAATCTTCTGAGGCATAATAATGATCCAGTATTGCGCGCTGCTCATCATTGGCCATTTCACGGGCCTTGATCAGCAGAAAAGTCTTTTTGTTAGCCAGTATATCGCCACCGATATTTTTTCCAAAGGTTACCGGATTTCCGAAGGTATCGAGAAAATCATCCTGCAATTGGAAGGCCATCCCGATCATATCGCCCATTTCATAAACCTTGGCTGCCCATGCCGAATCAGCTCCTCCGATCAAGGCACCGATCTGCAGGCTGCCGGCTATCAGAACCGCTGTTTTTAGCCGGATCATATTCAGGTATTCTGCAACCGAAACTTCAGCTATCCTCTCGAAATTCAGGTCATATTGCTGTCCCTCACATACCTGCAATGCTGTGGTATTAAATACACTAAGCACATCCGGAAGGATATCCTTATCACAGGAGGCGATGAAAATATTGGATTGTATAGCCAGTGCGTCACCGGAAAGTATTGCCCGGTTAACATCCCATTTAATATGAACTGTTGGCAGGTTCCGGCGCATAAATGCCTTGTCCATAATATCATCATGAAGCAAGGTGAAATTGTGGAACATTTCTATTCCTAAAGCCGGCAGAGCTGCTTTCCTTACATCATCGCAAAATAGCTGGCAGCCCATGAGTACAAATACCGGGCGCAGACGCTTACCCCCGTTTGAAAGGGTATACCACATGGGCTCATAAAGCTCGCGCGGTTCGAGTATCCTGTATTGAGCATGGATCTCGTCATCAATAAGCACTTGAAGCTGTTCTATCGTTTTCATTTGACTTTCTTGATCATTTTCACCTTTCCCATCAGTTTGTCGCGTTGAATTCTTCTGATAAGGATGGATGGAACCAGGAGTAAATTGGAAACCACCGCAATCAGCAAAGTTATGCTGATCAGGAATCCCATAGCTTTTGTTCCGCCGAATTCAGATACGACAAATATCCCGAAACCGATGAATAATACGGATACTGTGTAGATTACACTCACACTGACTTCCTTCATGGTATTAACAACAGCCATTTCCGGATCGATACCCCGACAAGCCTTATGCTGCCTGTATTTCGACAGGAAATGGACGGCGGTATCCACAGCAATACCATAGGTTACGCTAAAAACCAGCAGGGTTGAAGGTTTTATCGAAATATTAAAATATCCCATCAGCCCGGCAGTAAAGATCAAAGGAAGCAGGTTTGCGAAAATCGAAACCAGAATCATCCGGGGGCTCCTGTACATGTACGCCATAAAAAAAGCGATGAGCAAGATAGCCAGCATCAGACTCTTGATCAGGTGCCTGACCAGGTATTCAGTTCCAAGGGTATATTTCAGTGCCGATCCGGTAAGGATGGTGGTATACTGCGTGGGCGGAAATAAGGTATCGAGCTTGGCCTGAAGGCTGCTTTGTATGGCAACCATCCTGTTTGTGCCAACATCAGCAACACGGATGTTAATTCGCAATATCTGGTTTGTGGAATCGACGAATGAATTTACAATCTTGTTCCCCTGAAGCGCTCCTGACAGGTATGGAAGCATAAATGTACGCTCCTGCGCACTTGGCAACCGATAATATTTTTCCCCACCATTATAATAGGCCTGAGTAACCACCTTGAGGACATCGACCATACTCAAGGGCATTGCCAGATCATGGAATTTTGAGGCATAGTCCTGAAAATCCTCCACCTTCTTTAAAAAAGAAACACTGTAAATGCCATTTTGCTTTTTAGTATCGATAGCCACTTCCAGAGGTAATAATCCTTTGATGGCGCCTTCAAAAAACACCTGATCCTTATAAATCTGATTTTTCTTGGGTATATCGTCGAGAATGTATCCCGTTGATTTCATTTTAGTGATCCCGAACACAGCGATCGACATAATCACGAACACCGAAAAATAGATCCAGTTTCTTTTAAAGCGCACCATGTAAACGAGCCAGTCAGTCATGACCCCGACAACCTTGTTATCGAGATGGCTAACATGTTTATCCTGTGGTGGCGGCATAAATGACCAGATGACCGGAACCAGAAACAGGCACAGCAGACACAGGATCATAATGTTCACCGATGCTACAAGTCCGAAAGTCCTCAGCATTTGATTATCGATGGTCATAAAGGTGGCAAACCCCACCGCTGCGGTTGTATTTGCCATAAATACCTCGGCTCCGACTTTTTGGATAACCCGCTGCAGGGATTTCACTTTATTCTGGTGAAGCTGATATTCCCCGTGATATTTGTTCAGGAGGAAAATATTATTTGGTATCCCGATAACTATGAGCAAGGCAGGTATCATGCCCGTTAAAACAGAAATGCTTGTCCCGGTCAATGACATCATGCCCATGGCCCAAATTGCACCAATGGATACTATGAGCAGGGAGAAAAAGACTGCCCGGGCCGATCTGAAAAAGAGCAAAAGGATAATTGCTGTGGCTATTGCGGCAAGTATCAAAAACTTAATGAATTCCCTCTGAACAATTTCCGAAATCGTCGATCTCACATAAGGAAGACCGGAATAATGGATTTTGATGTTATTATCTACCCCATAGCGGGTAGCGATGTCTTTCATGTCCCGGACAATACCCATCCGCGATTTGGTATTGATATGCTGATCGGCCAATGTCATTACCAGCAGATAGGTATGGCTTGAATCTGAATAGACCAGATTGCGGTAAATGGGAATTGCCCTGAATTGTTTTACCAGGCTGTCGAGCTGTTCCTGTGAGTCAATTTTTTCGGGAAAGATGGAGAAGATTTCGAATGCCTTTTTATCCGGGTTCTTGCGAAGATTAATGGCCTCATAAACCGACAATACACTTTTGATCCCATCGATTTCCCTGATGGACTTCTTCAGCTGGGTGAATTTATTGTACTTATCAAGAGTGAAGAAATCCGAATCCTGAAAACCCAAAACAAAAAGTCCGCCTTCTTCGCCAAAAATCTTATTAAACTCCATCAGTTTAATAGAAACGCTGTCGCTCTCGGGCAGCATGCCGGAATAGCCATAATCAATCTGAAGTTTCGGGAGCTGGAAAACCATGAAAATGGTAAGAGCGCCAATAATAATGGCGATACCCTTTCTGTTTCTCAATACTTTTCCCGCAACTTTTGCCCAGAACATTTACTTGACTATTTGATAGTCCGGACTCCCAGTTCAGTCAGCTTTTGCTGAAGGACTTCCGGATTTTTTGGTTTCGCAATTACAATTCTTTTTCGGTCGATCAGAATCATGGTCGGGGTAGCACGGATGCCATAATCATAAGCAATAGAGCAATCCCAACCTTTCAATTCAGAATAATTGATCCAGGAAAAGCCATTCTTTTTCAGGGCATCTTCCCAATCCTGTTTTTTAGAATCGACTGATATGGCTACCACCTCCAGGTCGTTTCTTGAATATTTTTGGTAGACGGCATTCAATTTCGGAAGCATCTCAATACAATGGGGGCACCAGCTGGCCCAGAATACGACGAGGATGTACCGTGATGGGATTTCCGACAGAACAATGGCACCCTTCGGATCCCTCGGAATAACAATTTCCGGCACCTGCTTGCCAGGTGCAGTTTTTTGATAAGAATCAACCAACTCCTTGAATTGTCCCTTTTTCTTTTCATCCGTACAGGTTGCCTGGGCGAGGTACGCCTCGGTCAGGTAACCAAAGAACTGGTCGAAGTCGGCCTGCTCAGCCCACTTAGCGATATCTTCAAGTAAAAACTGAGTAAGAACTTCATTCACTGCAGCGGCTTTCATCAGCCGGTCGAGCCCTTTCATCATTTCGGGTTCAACAATGGCAGCTGGATAGGCTCTACGAAAAAGGCTGAAATAGGTTCTCACCTTATTTACCAAACCAGGGCTATACATCTGATCCGTATTGGTAAAGGGAATATTATCCCAAAAATGATCGAGCACATATTTTAGTTCCTCTTTTGGCTGGATACCGGCTGGAACTTTCGGTGACAGTTCAAGTTTAAGAAAACCGGAGACATAGGTATCCGGGTTTTTCTCAATGATTTCGCGGGTAAGTTTTTCCGGGTCGCTGGCCTTAACTTTCTGCAGTTCCTTTACTATCTGCAGATGGAATGGATCCGATGCCGGGTACATTCCAGCTAACCGTTGGAGCATATCGCCCTTTCTCTGAAGGTCGATGAAGAAATGCATATACGCATTAAGCAGCTGATTTTCCTTTGATTCCAAAACTTTTAAGCTATCAATAATGGAAGAAAAGGAAGTCCGCATCCGAATTTGCTCATGATTGAAAATAATGTCCCAGAATTGCTCGGGGCCAACCACAATACGATACATTCCGGGATGCGCGCTTGCCGGCAGGGTAAAAGAAAAACTTCCATCGGGGGAGGCTTTAGCTGAGTCGACAATATTCCGGTTGAGTCCTAAATAATCAAAAAGATAGGCCTTTTTCGTAGGCATTGAATCCACCTTGACCTGAATAGTATATTGGGCCGGCAAGGTAATCTGGACAATCAGGAAAAGGAAGATTATACCGGCTCTTTTCATAGTGATCCCGACTTAAGATTTCAGAGACTCGGCGCCCGCAACAATTTCAATCAGTTCATTGGTAATAGCTGCCTGCCTTGCTTTGTTATAATCGAGGGTCAGATTTTTTATCATATCGGTGGCATTATCAGTTGCCTGGTGCATGGCTGTCATGCGTGCACCGTGCTCAGATGCCACAGAATCCAGTAAAGCTTTAAATAATTGAACTTTAAGAGCTTCTGGAATTAATTTCCGAACCAGGTATTCAAGGTCCGGTTCAAAAATAAAGAATGGCTGTTTGGCCGGATTCCCGCCTTCGTCACCAGAAGTAACCGGCAAGTAGGATTCAATAGCGAGATTTTGAGTGGCAGCGTTTTTGAATTGATTATATATCAAATCAATACGATCATATTTATTATCGGTAAAATCCTGCATCAGTGAATCAGCCATTATTTCCGTCTTAATAAATGTTGGCTTATCGATCAGGTCATTAAAATTGGGCCATACGCCCCAACCTTTGCTTTTAAGAATTTCGCCGCCTTTTTTTCCGATAAAGATCATTTCCACCTGACCTTTTTCCTTTTGAGCGGGATACTGGTTGTTTATCCATTCAATTGCAGCCTTGGTGACATTGGCGTTAAAGCCCCCGCAGAGACCGCGATTAGCTGTAATTACTACGATGAGAACTTTCTCAATCTCCCTCCGGTCGGTAAGCGGGCTCACATTTTTATCATTGATTGAACTGCTGACCTGGCTGATGACCTCATGTAACCTCGAGGCATAAGGCCGGATCTGGGTAATGGCATCCTGAGCTCTTTTCAGCTTGGCTGCAGAAACCATTTTCATGGCACTGGTGATCTGCCTGGTCGATTTGACCGAGGTGATTCTCTGCCGTATTTCCTTTAAGTTAGCCATCCGGGTAAAAAACCTTTATTTCCTGTATTTAGCGGTCATATCCGTTACAACGGTAGTCAGAAGTTTTTCGGTAGCTTCAGTGATCTGGCCTTTACTCATCTCCACCATCATTTCAGGATATTTCATTTTTATGAACTCCAGAAATTCAGCTTCAAATTCACGGATTTTCTTTACAGGAACATCCATCAGCAGGCCTTTGGTACCGCAGAAAAGTATAGCGATCTGATCTTCGACCTTATAAGGATCGTGAAGATTTTGTTTAAGGATCTCAACGTTACGGGCGCCTTTTCCAAGAACGTTAAGCGTTGCGGTATCGAGATCGGAACCGAATTTCGAGAATGCTTCCAGTTCGCGGAACTGGGCCTGGTCGAGTTTCAGTGAACCGGCAACTTTTTTCATAGCCCGGATCTGAGCTGCAGCCCCTACTCTGGAAACCGAGATTCCAACGTTGATAGCCGGACGGATCCCTGAGTTGAACAATCCCGACTCGAGGAAAATCTGTCCGTCGGTGATAGAGATAACGTTAGTTGGAATATAAGCTGAAACGTCGCCTGCCTGAGTTTCGATGATTGGGAGTGCTGTAAGTGAACCGCCGCCTTTAAGCATCGGACGAAGGACATCCGGAAGGTCGTTCATTTTGGCAGCTACTTCGTCATTGTCAATTATTTTGGCAGCTCTTTCAAGCAGCCTTGAGTGCAAATAAAATACGTCGCCCGGGTAAGCTTCACGGCCCGGCGGGCGGCGGAGGAGGAGGGAAACTTCGCGGTAGGAGACGGCCTGTTTCGATAAATCGTCATAAACGATAAGTGCATCCCTTCCTGAATCGCGGAAGAATTCGCCGATGGTAGCGCCTGCAAACGGAGCATAGAACTGAAGTGCAGCCGGATCGCTGGCGGTTGCCATTACGATAACGGTGTAGGGCATTGCGCCATGCTCTTCGAGTGTTTTAGCAATCTGGGCAACGGTTGAACCTTTCTGACCGATGGCTACATATATGCAATAAACGGGTTTTCCGTTCTCGTATCCCTCTTTTTGATTGATGATTGTATCGATGGCGATGGCGGTTTTACCCGTCTGACGGTCGCCGATAATCAGTTCGCGCTGTCCGCGGCCGATCGGAATCATAGCATCGATAGCCTTGATACCGGTTTGAAGCGGTTGATTAACGCCCTGACGGAAAATAACGCCCGGGGCTTTACGTTCGAGAGGCAGATCGATGAGTTTTCCGGTGATCGGGCCTTTACCGTCGAGTGGTTCGCCAATGGTATTGATTACGCGTCCGAGCAGACCTTCACCTACCGGTATTGATGCGATCCTGCGGGTACGTTTAACCCCGCTTCCTTCGCCGATACCTACGGAGGGTCCTAGAAGAACGGTACCCACATTATCTTCCTCGAGGTTCAGTACGATGCCCATTACGCCATTGTCGAATTCGACCAGTTCGTTGCTCTGGACATTTGAAAGGCCATAAATACGGGCAATTCCGTCTCCAACCTGCAAAACAGTTCCAACTTCCTCAAAGCTTGCGTCGAGCTTCATTCCTTCGAGTTGCTGCTTCAAAATCTGCGAAATTTCCGCCGGTTTAATGCTTGCCATGGTCAATTATTTCTTTGATTCTCTTAATTCCTGTCTAATCCTTTTCAATTTCGACTGCACGCTGGCATCCAGCTGCTGGTCTTCGAGCGTGAGAATAAATCCACCGATAAGGGATTCATTGGTCTCCGTTGTCATTTCGATTTTCTTCTTGCTCGACTTTTCCAAACTCTTTTTCAGTCCGTCGAGGAAGGCTATGTCCACTGGAACAGCAGATTCCACTTTCGCCTCCATGATTCCCTGGTCTTTTCTGTACAGCTCCATGAACATCCTGCAGGTAGAAGCAAGGTTCGACTCGCGCCGGTGTTCGATCAGCAGTTGCAGAAATTGCAGGGTGAGAGGTTCAATGGTTCCTGCCAGCACTTTTTCAGCCAGCCCCACCTTAACAGAACTTGTGATAACCGGGCTATCCAGGAGCCATCTGAATTCAGCGGACTCATGAAGCAAGCCGGTTAGTTTGGATAGATCCTGTTTTACGATCTCCACCTTATTCTGCTCCTTAGCCAATTGGAAAAGAGCTTTTGCGTATCTGGAAGCCAGGCGACTGTTATCCATAGAACTAATTCAATTTCAAATCACTGAGTTGTTCCTTGATCAGAGTTTCCTGTTTACTGCGATCGGCCAGTTCCTTTTTCAGGATTTTTTCAGCTATATCCACTGATAAAGTGGCCACCTGCTGCCTGATTTCACTCATAGCGGCAAGTTTTTCGCTTTCAATCTGGCGACGGGCATGTTCAAGAAGCCGGGCATTTTCGATGCCGGCTTCTTCGCGGGCTTTGTTGATCAGTTGTTCCCTGATCTGTCTGGCTTCTGCGATGAGCAGGTCGCGCTCTCTCTGGGCTTCCTGCATCATCCTTTCATGCTCAGCCTGCAACCGGGATAAACCCTCCCGTGCCTCACTGGCTGAAAGAAGGGCCTTATCAATCGATTGCTCCCGTTCCCTGAGCATATTGAGGACAGGTCCCCAGGCAAATTTCCGCAGGATAAAAAATACGACGGAAAAAGCCAGAACCATCCAGAAAATCGTTCCGTAATCCGGTGATACTAGTCCCATACTCTTAAATTTAATACAGTTGCACGCCCGGCATTCCGGGTTGCAACCTTATTTAACAAGAAACACAATCAATAAGCACACGATCATGGCGAAGAAACAAGCTCCTTCAACCAGAGCAGCAGCTACAATCATGTTAGTCCTGATGTCTCCAACCGATTCCGGCTGACGTGCGATGGCTTCCATGGCACCTTTACCAACCTGACCGATTCCGATACCAGCACCAATGCCGGCTAATCCGGATCCAATTGCAGCACCCATTGAAGCCAACGGCACCATTGAGGAAGCCGCCTGTAGAATAAATACTATAAAACTTAACATACTCTTGAGGTATTTGGTGTTAATAAATTACGAATGATGATCTTCCACTTTCGCCATCCCGAAATAGATTGCCGAAAGAAGGGTAAAAACATATGCCTGAATAAAAGCGACCAGCAATTCGAGCATGGTCATGAAAACATAAAATAAAATGGCCACCACAGAGGAACCGTAACCGGCAATCCAATGTATTTGTCCAAAAATAAATATCATGACAATAAAACTCAGTGCTATAAAGTGCCCTGCAAGGATGTTGGCAAAAAGTCGGATACATAGTACCAGCGGCTTTGTGAAAACCCCGAGAAGTTCAATAAATGGCATCAGAGGTATTGGAAATTTCAGCCACCAGGGGACTCCCGGAGCATCGAAAATATGTTTCCAGTAGTTTTTATTGGTGCTGAAAGTCGTAATGGCAAAAGTAAATACCGCGAGCAGAGCGGTAATTGCGATATTCCCGGTAACATTAGCCCCACCGGGAGGAATTGGGATCAGTCCCATCAGGTTATTCGTGAGAATAAAGAAGAACCCTGTTAAGAGAAAAGGCATGAATTTTTCATAACGATGGATTCCGATCGAAGGGATAGCGATATCATCTCTTACAAAAATGATAACCGGCTCGATGAGTGCCTGGAATCCACTTGGCGCCCGGTTTGGATTTTTAGTATATTTTTTTGCCATCGGAAGAAATACCAGCAGCATAAGGAGCAGGCTGACCAGCATCGCGGCAACAGTTTTCGTAATAGAAAAATCGAGGGGAAGCGGAGCCTCCTCATTGATTGTTCCATCGGCATTTGCGATAACGATTTTACCTTCGTGAGGGCCTTCCTCAGCCAGCATATAGCCTTTGAACACCTTGTTCCCGTGGTGAAATTTTGAAGAGAGAAATACCGATAATCCCTTTTCCTTGGTATAAACAATTACCGGTAAAGGGATGATGATATGTGTTTCCCCTATTTTCATGATGTGCCACTCATGGGAATCCATGACATGTTCCATGATAAATTTCCCGGCGTCAAATGTCTTCGGAGCTTCGCTATGCTGAGCCTGTCCTTCTTCGGCAGCAGCAAACAAGGGGAGCCCTGATGTGACCATCATGAGCAGAAACCCGGTAAAATACATCCATCTCTTCATTCCTGGTCGATTTCTGTAAGGTGCCAAATGTAAAAAAAAATTATTGTTTTGCCTGCTTCCTTGACTGCCTGTTCAACGATCTTGCTTCGAAAATCATGTAAGCCAGGTACATTATTAAGGTCGACATTATTATCGGCACGCTGTGATCCTTGTCCAGCAAGGAGTAAACGATCAGGAGGGTCATTATGACAAGAAACTTCAATCCCTTATAAATCAGAAAGGCAGTATTGTATTTGCTGAATTTCTGATCCAGCAAACTGGAAAGCTTGATATGGCTTGCCACCGCCATAATAACCATGATTGCGAGTACAATTGGCAGGGCCGGTGGATAATTCCCCGGAAACACAGCAATGAAACCAACCAGTCCAAGTATAATCAGCAGGGCTGTTACCCCGGCAAGTTCCATCCAGTATCTGGTATCTGTATTCTTCATTTTGAAAATTCCTTAATCAATAATACCATGATGGCGATTAATGCGCCAGCGGAAAACAGCAGCGTAAAAAGGGGAAACCCTATATGAATCCATTTGTCGACCTGCCATCCAATAAAAAAAGCGGTCAGAACGACCGCAATCATTTTGAAGGCAAGATTAGAATAACGGGCATAGTCACTGAGCATCCGTTTTTCCTTTTCCAGCTTATTTGGGGAAATCGACTTCTTTCCGTTTTGCATCGGAGTCCATATCCATACGGCAGGTTCCGGTAAAGACGGCGCCTGGTTCAATTGAAAGTTTGCGTGCAATTATCTGGCCATTCATGCGGGCAGTTGCTTTGAGGCTTACAAGATCGGCAGCATGAATGTTGCCTGTGATTTGTCCGGATACCTCGAGTGTCTGGCAAACGATGTCGCCGGTTATTGTTCCGGAAGCACCGATAACGACCTTACCCTTAATATCCATTTTACCCTGCAGCTGACCATCGAGACGGATTCCGGAGTTTGATTCAATATCACCTTTAACTGAGGTCCCGGCGGAGATCAGGTTAATAGCGTTGGTGGATTCGATTTCTTTAGCCATAACACTTAGTTTTTGCAGGTAAATGTAAAAAAAACCGGCTTATCAAAAAAGGATTAAGCGGGATCGTACGCCCAGGTAAGATAAAGGGCTCCCCAGGTAAATCCTCCGCCAAAAGCGGTAAGAACAAGCTGGTCGCCTTTTCTCAGCTGGTTTTCATAATCTGCCAGGACCAATGGTATGGTAGCGGTGGTTGTGTTGCCGTACTTCTGAATGTTCACCATCACACGTGAAGGATCAAGGCCCATACGGCGGCCAACGGCCTCGATGATGCGAAGATTTGCCTGATGAGGCACCAGCCATAGTTTGTCGGCAGGGAGATTATGCTTTTCCATCATCTCCACGGAAATATCGGCCATTTTTGAAACGGCCATTTTGAATACCGGCTGGCCGTCCTGAAACAGGTAATGTTCACGGCCATCAACAGTTTCATGAGAAGCAGGCCTGCAGGAGCCACCGGCTTTCAGGTAGAGGTATTTCCTTCCTGCACCGTCGGTACGCAGGATTTGATCCTGAATTCCATATTCCGAGTTGGGTTCCAGCAAAACAACGCCGGCACCATCGCCGAACAGGGCACAGGTGTTACGGTCGGTATAATCGGTAATGGTTGACATTTTATCAGCCCCGATGCATAAAATCTTCTTTGCACTGCCGGTCTCGATAAATTTTGAAGCTACGGCAAGCATATATACAAATCCGGAGCAAGCTGCAGCCATATCAAAGCTGAATGCATTTTTTATCCCAATCTTATCGCTGATAATGTTCGCGGTTGCGGGGAAAGCCATATCCGGGGTGACAGTGGTACAGATTACCATATCAATATCATCGGGATTGGTTCCGGTTTTTTCCAATAATTTTTTTACAGCCGGAACAGCCAGATCAGAGGTTCCCAGACTGGGGTCCTTCAGAATATGACGCTCTTTGATACCTGTTCGTGAAGTAATCCATTCGTCGGTGGTATCAACCATCTTCTCCAAATCGGCATTGGTCAGTATATCCGGGGGGGTATAAGCCGCTATCCCGGTTATTGCAGCAAATATTTTTTGCATTATTCGAACGCTTCTTTAAGTTTCTTAATTAAACCCGACTGAACCAGTTCCTGGTTTTTTATAAGCATATTCTTAATGGCGAGGGGGGTCGACTTTCCATGGCCGATCAGAACCGGAGATCCGACACCGATGATTGGGATCCCGCCAAAGTTCTCATAATTATATTGTTGAAAGAATGGATTTGTTATGTGCAGTTTCTGCGACAGGTCGAATACGGATTCTGCGAGCTTAAGCACCACATTACCGACAAATCCTTCGCAAACCAATACATCAGCCTTATCGGCAAAAATTTCATTTCCCTCCACATTGCCGATGAAATTGAAGTCCGTAGTGTCCTTCATCATCTGGTAAGCTGCTTTAGTGAGCAGGTTTCCTTTTTCTTCTTCTTCCCCGATATTCAGCAGACCAACTTTTGGATTTATCTTTCCATGAACATGCTCTGAATAGAAAGATCCCATGATAGCATACTGATACATTACATCGGGTCTGGCATCCGGATTGAGGCCCACATCGAGCAGGAGGGTATATTCATTTTCTCCTTTTGGAATTGATACCCCAATGCAGGGACGGATAATCCCCGGGATCGATTTAATAGTGAACATGGCTCCGGCCAACATGGCTCCGGTGCTGCCGGCGCTGCAGAAGCCATCGAGTTTCCCCTGCGCAAGCATTTGAAAACCAACGCCCATGCTGGAGTCTTTTTTCTGAGAAAAAGCCTTGACAGGATGGTCACCCATTCCGATAACTTCGGTGGTACCTATAACAAGAAAATTGCCGGGGTCGAAATTCTCCTCCCGGCAAGTATCTTCTATGGCTTGCCTGTCGCCTATCAATACAAGTTCAACATCAGGAGGCATTTCCCGTTTTGCAAGGATGGCCCCTTTGGTAGTTGAAACGGGAGCGAAATCGCCCCCCATGATATCCAGACCGATTTTCATCTGATTAGGATCTGATGATTACCTGACTACGCGGTGACTTCCTTTTCGATGGCAAGTTTTCCACGATAGTGTCCGCATTCCGGACATACACGGTGATACTGAACGGTAGCGCCGCAATTTGAACAGGTAGCCAATTGAGAAGGGGTAGCTTTGTAATGAGTTCTCCGCTTATTTCTCCTCTGTTTCGATGTTCTGTGCTTAGGATTTGGCATGACAGTAACTATTTATTTTACACTCAATTTCTTTAATATTTCAAGCATCTCAGGATTGCATCCCGCTTTGCCGTCGGCCTGATCAGGATGAACCTTTCTCATCGGCAGACTAAGTACGACATATTCATAAAGGTATTGCAACAAATCGATCTGGTATTCTTCTTTTGGAAGCCAAACCACATCAAATTCATCTTCGTTGTTCCCGTCACCGAATTTGCCTAAAAGGTTAAATTCTCCGGTTATCTCCTGTTTATATTCTTCCAGGCACCGGTCGCACGGTAGCAAAACCCACCCGTCGAGCAGAAAACTAAACTCAAGCTGGCGGTCCTGCTTCGTCATTTCGACATTTACAGAAACCTCAGCCTGCTGGATATCACCCTCGGGGAATAGTCCAAAGAACGCGTCAACTAGCTCAAATTCAAACTCATGTATTCCGTTTGAATAAGAACTAAAAGGGATAATATATTCAGAAAGCCGTTTCAACCCTTTTCAAAAAATGTCCGGCAAAAGTATAAAACAATATCGGAATAAAAAAAGACTATTTCTTCAGGACTATCCGGAAGGTTGTCCCACGGTTGATTTCGGAGCTTCTGACGAAGATTTTGCCGTTATGATAATTTTCTATAATCCTTTTAACCAATGATAATCCAAGTCCCCATCCGCGTGGTTTTGTGGTATATCCGGGTTGGAAGACCACCTTGTAATTTGATTTTTGAATTCCCTTGCCTGAATCGCTGATATCGAGATAGACGACCTGGTTTTGATCCTTGACATATATATTTATCTGGCCGTTCCCGTCCATGGCATCGATCGCATTTTTGCAGATATTTTCGACTACCCACTCAAAAAGAGTCAGATTGAGGGGAACATACAGCTCATCAAGATCGCCAAAGTGAAGTTCAAATTTCACCTTGTCGGAAACACGATTTTTAAGATACCTCACTGAATTTTCAAGCACTGAGAGCAGGTTTTCGGGCAACAGCACCGGTGTTGAACCGATTTTCGAAAAACGGTCAGCAATGGTTTCCAGCCGCTTCACATCCTTTTCCACCTCCTCGATAATATTTGGCCCCGACTCCTCCATTTTCAGCAATTCCACCCAGGCCATCAAAGAAGATATGGGTGTGCCCAATTGGTGAGCCGTTTCCTTCGACATGCCGACCCACACCTGGTTCTGCTCAGCCTGACGGGTAGAGCTGAATCCGAAATAAGCAAGAAAGACAAACAGGAATATTATGCCCATTTGTATGATCGGATAAAACTGGATCCGGGTAAGGATATAGGAATCCTTATAATATAAATACTGTTTCGAATCGGGCAGCTCAATCATAATAGGTTCATGCTGCGCCTTCATCTTAGCCATTTGGCGGATCAGGTATTTTTTGCTTTTCTCACTGATGGAATTGAGGTTTTTGCCATCATCGAGGGGTTTATTATTTTCATCAAAAAGCTTCAGATTTCTGGCGGTCAGCATATTGCCATTCTCATCAGCAGTAATAACAGGAATTGTGGTATTATTTTGGATTATATTCAGAAGGAAATCGAAATAAACTGTTTCCTCCCCGAGCTTTGCATTTTTAGTATCGTTGAGTTGCTCGGTTGCACCGACCCACGTCACCATCTTAAGCTTTTCCTCGGTCTCGAGCTTTTGTACCATGGTATTGGTATACCAGGTTGTGGCAATTCCTATAATGACAGCACCGGCAAGAATTAGAAATTTCCAGCGTTGCTTACGCGTATAGATGTGCAAAGCAGTTAATTATTTAGTAATAGGAACAGTCTCTGGTTTCAGTAGAGTATAATTAAAACGACAGGCTGAATGTAGTTATTGTATCAGGCTTTGTTTTTTTTCGATCAATTTCGCAACATAGGTTTCGGGTTCATCATTGCAAAGGTCAAGGTCGGAATATAACTTCCGGTCCCAGGTTTGGGTGCTATGCGTATAGGTTTTGTCGTAATAAGGCAGCAGGAGCCTGACCACCTGGTCTAAATCACCTGCATCGAGGAGTTCCAGACACTGAGAGGTGATGAGACCGCCTAGACGTTTTGATATTTGCGTGATGGAGGCGGCCAGTTTTTCACGGTCGAGGCCGGCATATTCATCGAGAATAATTTTCACCCTCAGTTCCAGATCAATTTGTATCCGGATCATCGGCGAAAGCTTGATAGCCAGGTAGAGCGGTTCAGGCATGAAGATCCTGCCGATCTGCCTGCTCTCATCTTCCAGCCATATTACCTGTCCGGAATCAAATGCCTCCAGGTTCAGGAAAAGGTCGTTTTCAAACTGCTCATTGGTTGGCTGGGCTCCGAGGCCAATCCCTCCGAAAACGGATCCCCGGTGATTGGCCAGTCGTTCCAGATCGACCACTGCTTCACCAGCATCGGCCAGCTGGTGCAGCCATTGGGTTTTACCGCTTCCGGTGAGTCCGCCGAGAATAACAAATTTTTTATCAGCAACCAGGTTTTCACGGATATAGGTCCGATATGATTTATAGCCACCTTTCAGCATGCACACCCTGAACCCGGCGGTCTCCAGCAGCCAGCCCATGGATGCGCTCCGCATGCCTCCCCGCCAGCAATGCACCAGGATTTTTTTCTCAGGGGCAAACTTTCGGGCAGCCTGTACAAAACCCGACATTTTAGGTCCTACAATATCCAGTCCCATATCAAAAGCCTGCGAACGACCAACCTGTTTATACGCAGTACCCACCATCGCACGCTCATCATCGCTGAACAGAGGCAGGTTGATGGCACCCGGGATATGACCCTGAGCAAATTCCGATGGCGACCTGACATCTACCAACGGCTGCGCCGTAGACATTTTCAGAAACTCCGCTGTTTCTATATCCTTCATAATTTATCGTTGGAGGAAACCGCCTAATAAACCCTGGCTTTCTTTTCCGGCATTACGGCCCCAGGGTGCCAATGCCTGTATCAGCTTATTGATCGGCATGGATTGCAGCCAGACTTTTCCGTTTCCGCGCAAAGTGGCCAAAAAGAGACCTTCACCACCGAAAACCATCGACTTGAGGCTTCCTGTAGTCTCTATATCATAGTCGATCGTGTCCTCGAAAGCCACGATGCAACCAGTATCCACACGAAGGGTTTCGCCACGCAGCTGCCTTTCGATCACCGTACCACCGGCATGAACAAAGGCCATACCGTCGCCTTCCAGTTTTTCCAGAATGAAACCTTCGCCGCCAACCAGGCTGCTGCCCAAACGACGGTTAAAGACAATAGACAGGCGTGTTCCCATCGCAGCGCATAAAAACCCATCCTTCTGAACGATCAGGCGCCCTCCGATTGTGGCCAGGTCAATCGGGATAACTGTTCCGGGATAAGGTGCCGAAAAGGCAACCCTTGATTTGGAATATCCACGGTTGGTGAAGTGCGTCATAAAAAGCGATTCGCCAGCAATCACGCGAGATCCGGCTGAAAGCAATTTCCCCAGAATGCCCTGGTTTGGTTCGCTACCGTCGCCCATTTTTGTGTCGAATCCAATACCTTCTTCCATATAAACCATGGCACCAGCTTCGGCAATGACGGTTTCCATCGGGTCCAGCTCAATTTCCACCAGCTGAATATCATCCCCAATAATCTTGTAATCAATCTGATGTGATTTCATAATTTATTCTGATTTTACGATTTGTTTACTCATAATATAATCACCCGCCCGGATCATTACGATGTACTGACCGGCCGGGACCTGATCCCCATTGACTGTTGCTCCGTTCCAAACAGCGGTGACTGTGAGGCGGCCTGTTGTTTCTTCTTTTTTCTCGAACACAAGCTGGCCGGAAAGGTTGAAAATTTTTATCACTACCTGATCGGCTGAAGAGAGTTGTTCAAGTGATATTTCCATGGTCAGGCGGTCGCGGAACGGATTTGGGTACATTTTTACAAAACCGGCCGAATCTACCGGAACCTGATCAGTGCGGCCAACTAACCGTGATTCATCCTTACAGGTCTGGCAAGCAGAAACAGTATCGCTGGGTTCAAGGCAAAGAAAAGCTGAATGGATGGATAGCACCCTGTTATTCATGCTTTCAAATAATATTTCCTGATCGATCATGTTGTTTCGGTCCGATGTTTCCAGTTCTGCAATATACCTGCCATGCCACATTTTTCCAAGCATGGTATCGGCTGGATTGATCTGGTCGGTTCCAACCTGCAGCAACTGGGAGAATGGCTGACTCTGGTACAATCCGGTAAGCGAGATCAGAAACGGGGATTGCCCAAGGTATTTACCGATCTGGGTTACCGTTTGATTTACCGGAAATCCCTCAAATATATTGGTACCAAAGCGGCCATAGCAAAATCCATCGGCCGGAGCAGTGTATAAGTCAAAGGCCGTGATCATGCCTTCCGTAGAGCTGATCACCTTAGCAATCAATGTACTCAAAGAAGTCTGATCCCGGATATTTTTATAATCACCAGCAGAGGCCTTACTCAGGTTGACATACAGGTATTCCTGTCCATAATAATATCGATTGCCGATATAGTAAGAGGTATAAGCATTGTCCTGAAAATCGGCAATATATATAGGGGGTAATGGATTCTGCATATTTTTCAGATCCCTGATCAGGTTATTGGACTGCTCATAATTACCGAAATTATCGGAGTTGGTTAAGAGGATAATTGAACCCTGCCCTCCTGTAGCTTTCAGGAAATCAAAAGCAGTGGAGAAAATTCCCGGCAGATTACTGTATAGAGATTCGGTGATCAGCGGATTCATGGCAGCATCGATATTTTCAGCCGTGACAGGCTTCCAGGAAGTAAAGGTTTGCTGAACCTGAAGTTTTGAGTAGATGAGGTTAAATGAATCATCAGAGTTATAGGAAGCCAGGAGTCGCTGTTTTAATGTTGCGATAAGTGTGTCTTTTGTAAAAGATGAATTTCCGGCTTCATAATCTCCCAGAACCAGAATCTGATTATGCTTGTTTTCGGCAATAAAGGATGCTGGCGACAATGCCATCTGGTAATAGCTGGTACTTTTATCTTCGAAAACACTGAAATAAACTCCGTTTTGCATTGGTGCATCAAATGAGATTGCCGGGTTCGACTGAAGTTTTGCAGCCGGAACCTTTGCCCATTTGTACTGTCCAAACTCCTGATCAGCCCTTGACTCCATAGGAATATCAGCATTAATGAACGCAGGGCTTACGAAGCCTTTATCTTCCCATATAAAAACATACAGGTCAGGGACTTCATTTGAGGTACTCAGCAAAGCCGAAGGTATTGCGGTCTCAACTTTGCCCTTGGACCAGGTGGCTGGCATCAGATAAGTGATTTTTACCTTTCGGGTTTCCGACCTCTTCATCGGGTATACACGCAGTTCGTATTGGGTGTCAGAATTCTTGAATAATACTGATGGGTCGCGGCGCCTGTTAACGATCCCCTCATAAATTTGCGACGCCGACCATCGGTCGATCAGTTTGCCCTGTACAATATCTTCACCAACCCACAGCCAGCTATCCAGGACAATTGCGCCTTTCGGCAATTCAAAATCAAGGACAACTTCGAGGTTACTGTTCTGAGCAAAATTGGTTGTTGAGCCTGAAAAAGTGAGGTAGAGGCCATATTCAACATAAAGCCCTTTTGGATGAACGGACAGTGACGCATCGGTGATTTTACCATTCTGCCAGTTCCATGTATAAGTTGGATCATTAATCCAAAGCGTATTCTGGGCAGCAAGAGGCAAGAGACCTGCCAGGATAACAATTAATGTAAGGAAAACTCGCGTTTTCATTTTTCTATAAATTTTATCGATAGTTGTCGATGGAGATTCTCGATGATGAGTGCGGCAGCCCTGATGATTTCCTCTTCAGTTATATAACGGCCCGTCGATAGCCGAATTGTACCCATGGCAACATCCTTTGGCACCTGCATAGCTTTGAGCACACCGGAAACCTCCGCCTGAGCTGAATGGCAGGCAGCGCCGGCAGAGGCTGCGACAACCTTGAGCGAATTTAGCAAAGTATTTGCCTGGATATTCGGGAATCCGATACTGAGTGTGTTAGGCAATCTCTTTTCCGGGTGACCCTGCACTATCGCCGCAGGATAACCTTCAAGGAGGAGCGTTTCCAGCAGGTCCCGCATTTTTTTCATGTGTTTGGCATAGCCGGCAAGGTTATGCGTTACGAGCTCAGCAGCCTTGCCCAGACCGGCAATTGCCAGAACATTTTCGGTTCCCGGCCTGCGGTTTTGCTCATGATCAGCACCAAAAGTAATTTTATCGAGCCTGATACCCTGACGGATATACAGCGCACCGATTCCTTTGGGAGCATACAATTTATGACCGGCGACAGAGAGCAGATCAACATTCAGTTCGCTTACATTAACCGGGATCTTTCCTATGCTTTGAGCGGCATCGCAGTGCATCCAGATACCCTTTTCCCGGGCAATTTTTCCGATTTCGGCAACTGGCTGGATGGTACCCACCTCATTATTGGCATGCATAACAGAAATCAGGATAGTATCGGATTGTATCAGCCGGTTTATCTCTGCAGGATCCACCAAACCATATTCATTTACCGGGGCAAGCGTTATGCGAAATCCCTCTTTTTCCAGATGGCTGCATACCTCGAGAACGGCAGGATGCTCAATGGCAGTGGTAAGTATGTGGTTACCCAGATGGCGCCTGGCATGTGCGGCTCCAATGATGGCCATATTATTAGATTCAGTTCCGCCGCTGGTGAATACAATCTCAGTGGGTGAAGCACCAAGCAGATCGGCCGTCTGTTTTCGGGCGGCCTCCACCGCTGACCGGGTTTGTAAGCCATAATAGTGGCTGCTGCTGGGGTTACCGAAAAACTCCCGCAGAAAAGGTTCCATTGTGTCGGCTACTTCGGGGTCGATAGGAGTGGTAGCATTATAATCGAGATAGATCGGCTTATTCATTTTGCGTGAGCCTATCGGTATTTATTATTTACCCCTTCCATCATCCCGAGATAATCGAGGAACCGCATTTCCGAAATTAGTCCGTTTTCCACCGCTTCACGTACGGAACAGCCTGGCTCGTGAGTATGCGAGCAGTTATAAAACTGGCAGGAATGGGAATGCCTGAATATCTCAGGAAAATAATGGTACAATTCGTTTTTATCAATCTCCAGCATGCCAAAACCCCGGATTCCGGGGGTATCAATGATATGTCCGCCAGAGGCTATCTCTATCATTTCCGGAAAAGTTGTGGTATGCTTACCTGATTTATTGGAAGCGGATATTTCACTGGTTTTGAGATTTTTGAGAGGATCGAGAGAATTTATTAAAGTTGATTTCCCCACTCCGCTGTTTCCGCTTACCAGGGTAATTTTCCCGGGGAGGTAACTTCTCACCTGCTCCAATCCTTTTCCGTTTAAAAGAGACAGGTTATGACAGGGATATCCGGCCAGTGTATAGGCGTTGGTCCAATCGAAGAGGGCGCCGAGTTCATCCGGGCCGTATAGGTCGGTTTTGTTGAAGATCATGATAGCCGGCACGCTATAAGCTTCGGCAGTAACCAGAAAGCGGTCGGCGAACATGGAGAGGGTGACCGGCGACTTGAGGGTGATCATCAGAAAGGCCTGGTCGATATTTGCCGCGAGGATATGTGATTCGCGGGCCAGGTTAATAGCTTTCCGGATGATATAATTTTTCCTCGGATGTATTTTGGTTATGGTTCCCTTACCTGGTTCTTCGGAAGAACCATCTACCTTATCGCCCACTGCCACCGGGTTGGTGGTACGAATACCCTTAATGCGGAAACTTCCACGGATACCACAAATAAGGATATCGCCGCTTTCGGTTCTTACATTATGATAGGAGCCGGTTGTCTTTATTACGGTCCCCGAAAAAAAGGTAGCTGCCATAGTTTGGCGAAATTACGAAAAAAGGTTCGCTAAAGCTCACTAATTATGCTCGGCTAGCGCCTCACTAACTATGCTTCGCTTCGCTCAGCTAATTGGTTCGCTAACGCTCACCAAAAGGTCGCTTCGCTCACTAATAGGTTCGCCTTCGGCTCACTAATTATGCTCACTTCGCTCGCTAACTAAAGAAGAGCTGTCTTGTAATTAGCGACCGGAGGGAGCCTATTAGGGAGGCGCAGCCGACCCAATTAGGAGCGCAGCGACCTCTTAGGAGCGCAGCGACCTCTTAGCCGAGCGATAGCGAGGCCTCTTAGCCCCGGGCGCATGAATTAAAGTAGAAATGAGAGGTCGCTCCCGGGGCTTATTTCCCGCGGGGCATCGCCTTTGCGGAAAATTCGTGCCGGCCGCGGGCCGATAAGTTCTATTTTGCGGTTGTGGATTTCAAGCATGGTACCTTCGCGAAGGCCTACAACATAAACATCCGGGTTAAGTTCGATGAACTCTTCGATACGCTGTTCGCGTGTTTCACCGGCATGACCTTCCGGATGTGCATCGAGGTAGTGAGGATTGATCTGGAAAGGAATAAGATTACATGAATAGAGACCTACCGGGTCAACAATCGGCATATCATTCGTGGTACGGATTGTGGGACAGGCGACATTGGCTCCTGCACTCCAGCCGATAAATGGAGTTCCGGTCAGCACTTTTTCGCGGATCGGATCTATCAGATTATAATCATGCATCAGCCGGGTGAGCTGCCAGGTGTTTCCGCCACCGATCACAATGGCCGAGGCTGATTCGACAGCCTGAACCGGAGAGCTATAATGATGAATTGATTCAACACTGATACCCAGCTCATTAAATCGTTCGCTGACTTTTTTCTCATAGGCGTCATAGGAGAAAGTAACCGCTGCATAAGGTATAAAAAGGACCTTGTCAACGGATGGTTTCAGGAATCTGCCTATCTGGCCAATAGGGTGCCCGAGGTAACTTTCCCCTGCATTTGTTGAATTGCTGATTAATAAAAGTTTCATTCGCTGATAATTTTATTGCATTTTGTATGCTTGGCTCATGATGGGTTCATGATGTACTTCCTTGTTTAAAGCGGGACATAATAGTTTGCCGTTCGAAATTTTCCGGGTTTCTCTCAATATCAATAAATAAGAATTGGGAGCTTAAAGCATTATAAATCATAAGCTTTCCGCTTAATGGCTCTCCGGCTCCGGTGACTATCTTGATGGCCTCATTGGCTTGCATCATTCCGATAATACCCGGGATCATATTGTAAATCCCCAGTACCTGATTCGGAATCTCAGAGGCTGGAGTGGTTTCGGGGTGGAGGCAACGATAGCTAGGGCCATTATGGTAGTTGAATACAGTTATCTGGCCCTGGATTTTATGCACAGCTGCGTGCACCATGGGTTTGTTCAGGAGGATGCAGGCATCACTTATGATATAACGCGATATAAGATTATCAGTGCAATCGATTATCACATCGTAACCCTCCATGATTTCCAAAGCGTTTGTGACATTGAGGCGACGATTGATCGTGACCAGGTCAACCATTGGGTTCAGCCTGCCCATCTTCGAACTGGAAACGATGGATTTTAATTTTCCGATATCACTAAAACCATAAAAAACCTGACGTTGGAGATTTGAGATTTCAATGTGGTCATTGTCCACAATTCCGATTTTTCCGGCTCCTGTTGCAGTAAGATACTGGATTACCGGGCAACCCAGACCTCCGGCACCGACTACCAGAAAGCTGGTATTACGGATCAGGGATTGTCCGGCTTCACCGATCTCATCAAGAATGAGATGCCGGTGGTATCGGAGTTTTTCGGGATCACTTAGTGAAATCATGGTCCGAAAGTTAATAAAAAACGTAGAGACGGATAATTATCCGTCTCTACTCATTTTTTCGTCAACCAACGTTCGAATCAGCCTCCGAAATGTACTCCAATGGTTACCGGGTAAATTTCCGGTCCCATGCAGTTTTCAAAAAGTGTTTGTGGATAGTAATTTGCGAATAGCTGCACATTGCCGTATCCAACACGTGCCGTAAAACCGTAATTAAAGTCTCTCAGGTAAAAATCATCTCTGATTTTGGTTTTCTGTTTCTCATCGTTGATCATATATTTCTGTACCTGACGTGATCCGATGCGAAGGCCGCCAATAACACCGGCTGCCAGTTTAATCCGTTTGTTTTCGCCAGTAACCGGTATCTGGAATTCCATCATTAATGGAAGATTCAGGTGCCATATGCTCAGGCGGTTCTTATACAATTCCATATCAGTCGTTTTTGCCACGATGCCGTTATCCCCTTTAGTCAGGCTGAAATCATTGGCAAAACGGTAGTTCTGGTATTGCAATCCGAGACCTGTGGTGATTCCAACGTAATCCTTGATAATACCAAGAGTTTTTTCAGCGAAGTTGAAATTGAATTCCAGGCTGTTGGCAACTTTAAGATCCATAAATTCAGCACCGGCCGGAAGAGTCATTTTATAGTCGGTATTGATAAAATTTGTCACTCCGATTCCAAATCCGCCCCAGGTGCCATCCATGCGTTTTGCATGCTTATGTTCCTTTTCAGCCTGCTCTTCATGCAGAACGATGGTCTGAGCAGTATCAGTGATGATTTTGATTTCTTTATCGCTATCGACGATAACGGTATATTTTTTATTTCCGATCCGGATCTTGGAAGTATCGGGATCCTGCCCGAAGCTATTCAGGCCGAAGAGGATTATGGCTGCAGAAGCCAGTAAAACGATTTTTTTCATGATAATTGAGTTTTAACTATTTGATGATAGGACGGCGAGGGCTACAAAAAAGTTACAGGAGAAATAAAATTATCTTCCGGATAGTCCGCGGATAGGGGATTCCACGTCGACCAGCTTCGAATTAAACGACACAGCCAGGATAGTTCCGTCGGTATCATATTCCCGGTCGAGCTTCATCTTTGTTCCAGCCAGCGAATTGATTCCATTCACTCCGGCTCCGGCAACTTCCCACATAGAGAACCGGGTCTTTCTGACTAGCTGCCTATCCTCGCCGAGGATTTTTTCACGGAACAATTGCAGAGCATATTGCGGCAGGGTGAGTATATTTTCGCTGGCAGCCGGAATCTTAATTACAGGCTGGTAATTCGATGCGTACAATAATTTGGTGCTTTGAGGCTCCGGAATTTTCGGACCGATAATCGAGGTACGGTGGGTGAGCCGGTTCATTGGCATGGCTTCACGGGTAGAGGTGCTCTTGGCTGATTCCGTGGTAAGGGACGGGGTCCCCGCTTCCGGCTTCGCCTGCGCGGGGATGACAACTTCTTTTGCCGGCATACTGGTTGCTGCCAACTGCTGACTGCCGGCTGCCGACTCTTCTTCTGTTGGCCAGACAAGCAGCGCAAATACCAGAATTGCAGCAGCAGAAACGGCTGTAATAATCCAGGGTGTCAGCGTGCGGGTCTTTTTGATCAGGTCCTTTTTAAATGGATAGATCACCTTATCGGCAGGATCAAGGCGGGTAAGCCTGAAGGCTGTATAATTCTTCTCCAGACGGGCATCTTCGGTTAAGCGGGCATCAAATTTTTCAGCCTCCTCAGGAGTCAGGTCATTTTCCATCCTGGCAATGCAAAGCTGATCAATGGCGGAAATACCGGGAATATCGTCAGGGGTTTTCAAAAGTATTTCCCTGATATCGACAGTTTCATCGCCAGCCTTGAGGCTAATTTCGGATACCCCCCGCAGCTCCTCTTTTAAATCAGGATTCAGCTCCAGAAAATCCAGGAAGGTATCAAGCTGATCATTGCTCAGCTGGTCATCGAGGTAATCGAGGAACCAAATTTCATAATTATTTCTGGTGAGGTTTTCCATTTTATACCAATGATTCAACTGAACCTACAAATTCCTTTAAAAATACCCGTGCCCGGTAGATATATACTTTTACCTGAGCCTCGGTAAGTCCGGTCATTCCTGCAATCTCCTTGTATGAATAACCTTCATAATCTCTAAGCATGAGAACGGTACGCTGATCGGCAGGCAGGCGCGACACCCCGATTTCGAGTTTCTCCATTGCGTCGGAATACTGTTCGCTGTGGGAGTACTCGCTCATGTTCACTGAATCCCAATCTGCCATTCTTTTGTCCACTCTGGTTTGATCAATCAATTTATGATAAGCGGTTGTAAATAAATATGACTTCGCTTTTTCAGCCGCAACCTGCTCGACATTGATCCAAAGTTTCTCAAATGAATCCTGAACCAAATCCTTTGCTTTTTCCTTGTCCCGCAGGTTTTTCAGCAGAAACCGGTACACTGCATCGGCATGCTGATTTACACAACGGTTATAATCGGTTACGGTCATATTTGTTTACAGGCGATTGTAGGACGAAGTTACGTCAGAAAAAGTTACATTCCTTTTCAAAAAAAATCGAAATTTGTTGCGAAGACAATGAAAGGTGACGAGTGACAGGTGACACGAAACTCGTGACGCGGAAGAACAGCGTAGGGGAGGAGCCGTGCCTCCTCCCAAAAATCGTTGTCCGAAGAAGAAGACCGGGAGACGAAAGAAAGATCGAAAGAAATTAAAAGAAGATTATGAAAATATTATCCAGAGTTCCGACCGCCATTTTACTACTGTTTATTATACTGCCATTCGTGCCGCAGCAATTGTTGGCCCAGAGCAATCCAGAGCAAAATGTTACGGCAGTGCTTTGGTTTCAGCGGTCGGCCGAGTACCGTGCATTGTGCTATCAGGCATTCAATCTGGCAGAGCTGAGGATAAAGGAGTACCTGCCAAGATTTGACAGGGAAAAGCATCCCGTAGTGATTTTCGATATCGATGAAACGCTTCTTGATAATAGTCCGCAGGAAGCGCTCAATATAGCAGAAGGTAAACCTTACAGTCAGGAAGCGTGGACAGCATGGACCGAAAAGGCATCTGCAGAGGCTGTTCCGGGTGCGGTGGAATTTGTCAGGTTTCTGGCACAAAATGAAATAGAGCCGATCTACCTGTCAAACAGGATGAATACAGAAGGTACTATGACGCTGCTGAACCTGCAGAAATGCAATTTCCCATACGCTGACCGGAATCACCTGTACCTGAAATCCAACACCTCCAGCAAGGAATTTCGTCGTAACATAGTGGAAAAAAGCCATGAGGTAGTCATGCTGGTAGGAGATAATCTTTCTGATTTCGATTTGATCTTTGAGGACCGGTCGGTTAATTTCGGATACAAAACGGTAGATAGTCTGCGCTCCGATATTGGGAAAAAGTTTATACTGTTACCCAACCCGATGTATGGCGACTGGACCAAGCCGCTAACCGGCGACAGGAAGAGCTGGCTGAAGAAATAGGCTCGCTATCGCTCGCTAATAGGGTCGGCTGCGCCTCCCTAATTGGCTTCGCTGCGCTCAGCTAATTGGTTCGCCTGCGGCTCACTAAGAAAAAAAATTTTGAATTTGATGTTGGATCGAATTGTTTTGTGCTTTAACTTTGACCGATCGTTCAATCAATAATAAATGAGTCCCCGAACAAAGAAACAATTTGAGGAGATCCGGGTAAACCGCAAGCTTCAGATCATGCAGGCAGCACTTGAGCTGTTCGCCCGTGAAGGTTATCATAGTTCATCAATTGCCCGGATCGCAAAAGAAGCCCGGATCTCCAAAGGATTGCTTTATAACTATTTCACTTCCAAGGAGGACCTCCTTGATTCGATTATGGAACTCGGTATTGAAAAATCCATTCAGATAGCCGGGGAGATCCGGCTGCGTTCCAATAGTCCGGAAGGAATTCATCTGGCTATCCATAGCGGTTTTGAGCTGATCCGCCGGGAACCGGATTTTTACCGGTTGCTCTTCACCCTCTTTATTCAACCCGGGGTGCTGGATAATTCCAAGTCACAATTTCAGGAGAGGATTGAGCAAATGGTTGGGGAAGTCGTTCTTTATTATCAAGCCAAAGGAGACCCCAACCCAACTGAAAAGGCCAGGCTGTTGGTCAACATCATGGACGGAGTTGGATTGCACTATTTCATGTCGCCCGAATCGGTCGACCTCGACAAACTTGAAACAATCATCTATGAATTATTTAAATAAAACCATGAAACCCTTCATCAGCTGTGTGCTGGTAATTCTGATTACTACGTTGGTAATCAATACAGTGTCTGGCCAGCAAAACCTCACCGCCAAACAGATCATCGAAAAGGCCGACCGAAATATGCAGGGCGAAAGCAGCATCAGCACCATGACCATGACGATAAAGCGTCCGACCTGGGAGCGAACGGTTGGCTTCAAAAACTGGGCGAAAGGTCGAGATCTGGCCATGACCCTGGTAACCGAACCGGCAAAAGAAAAGGGGCAAACTTTTCTTAAGCGTGGAAACGATATGTGGAACTATATTCCATCGATTGGCCGGCTGGTAAAACTACCACCGTCGATGATGTCGCAGGGATGGATGGGATCGGACTATACGAATGATGATATATTGAACGAATCATCACTGGTGCAGGATTATACCCATGAATTAATTGGCAACGAAGATTTTCAGGGATCCAAATGCTATAAGATCAGCATGATCCCGTTGGAGAAATCAAATGTTGTGTGGGGAAAAATTACCATCTGGGTGAGCACCTCGGATTACCTGTTTTTGAAAACGGAATATTTCGATGAGAACCAGGCGCTCATCCGGACTGAAACAGCCGGTGAAATCAAGGTATTGGATGGAAGAAAAATTCCGACCCGTATGGAAATTATTCCTGCAAATGAACCTGACAACCGAACCATCGTTCTTATTCAGTCGATGGATTTCGATGTAAAGATCGATGACAATTTTTTCTCTCAGCAGAATATGAAATCAGTTAAATAATCAGATAAAATATTGATTATGAAGTATTACCTGACAATGGCCTGGAGAAATATCTGGAGAAATAAGCGCCGTTCGCTGATCACTATCTCCT
>CAIXHD010000449.1 GCA_903919065.1 uncultured Bacteroidota bacterium | reverse complement strand
AGTGAATTCATATCGAATTCCATTTTCATCGGCATTGATAAGTATGATAGGCATCCATCCGTCATAAGCCAGCTTTCCCTGTTTTCGGCTCAGCAAGGTGAGTTTTTCACCAAACCTGATCTCAACGGTACCATTGGATTCATCAAGAAGAACCGTGTTCTCGGGACTTATCCGCGCACCGCGGGGGTAATCCTTCAGACCGGCGACATTCCAGTTATTGACGAAATAATCGAAGTTTTCCGAAGATTGAGCCTGGATTCCGGAAAACAAACCGGTCAACAGGATCAGAAGGAAGGTTTTACGCAGAGAGTGAATTGTTTTCATCAGGAATTAGAGTTGGCAACTCTATAAAGTTGGCAATTGTTCAATCAATATTGTATGTGTTTTGAATCTAGGATTATAAAAAAGTTAGAGGGACTGGATAATTTCTTAATCCAATAGATCTATTGATTACCAAAATATTAGCAAACAAGTTGCCATCTGCATTATTATCAGTTGCCAACTAAATATTGAAAGAATCTCTTTTTCAATATGATAGTAAGTTTTTGTTGGGATTTCTCCTCAATTAGACTTGCCGAAATCCCATTCAACTAATCTGTTGGCATAATTGTAAAAAAGTTGCCAACTTTATAGAGTTGCCAACTCTATTCTATATGAAAAAAATTATCCTGATATCCGCACTGTTTGGAAGCTTGCTTTTTAGCAGTTTAATGGCACAGACAGAGGAGGAATCTTATGTGTGGTCCAAAGATCAAAAGGTGCTTGAAAGCTTGAAAACCTGGCAGGGCTATAAGTTTGGACTATTGATTCATATGGGCCTGTACTCCGTTCAGGGGACCATTGAGTCCTGGGGCCTTTGCCCGGAAGATTGGGTTGGCCGACCGGGATATGATGATTATAATAAGTACGCCCAGGATTACCGGGGTAACAAAGCAAAATTTAATCCGGTGCAGTTTGATCCGCAGAAATGGGCAAAGGCATTTAAAGGGTCGGGTGCTAAGTATATGATCTATAGCACTAAACATCACGATGGATTTTGTTTATATGATACCAAATACACCGATTTCAAAGTGACCGATAAGGGAACCCCTTTCTCAGTAAACCCGAAGGCGAATGTTTATAAAGAGATCATGTCGGCCTGTCGTAACGAGGGCTTGGCGGTCGGGGCTTATTTCTCGAAGCCCGACTGGACCACTCCTTATTTCTGGTGGCCCTATTATCCACCGAAGGACCGTAATCCGACCTATGATATCACCAGATACCCTGATCGGTGGAAGAAATTTGTGGAATACACTCAGAACCAGATCAATGAAATCACAACCGAATACGGTAAAGTTGATATTCTATGGCTCGACGGCTGCTGGGTGATGCCCAAATCGAAAATCACCAAAAAGGTGGAGGAGTTCTGCAAATATCCGTTTGATATGGATATCAATATGAAACTGATCGCTGAAAAAGCAAGAAAGTCTAACCCTGGAATGCTCGTTGTTGACCGGTGGGTTTTTGGAGAATATGAGAATTACCTGACTCCTGAACAAAAGACCATGGATAAAGCCTCAACTGTGCCCTGGGAAAGCTGTATTACCATGGGTGGTGCCTGGGGATGGGTGCCTGGTGATAATTATAAATCTACCCGCGAACTCGTTCAGTTGCTGGTGGGAATTGTGGCCAAAGGTGGCAACCTGCTGTTGGGGGTGGGTCCGAAAGGGACCGGGGAGTATGAACCCGCTGTCTATGATCGGCTTGCCGGAATGGGAAAATGGCTGAACGCAAACGGCGAGGCTATTTATGAAACTGTACCGGTGGAACCCTTTCAGGTAGGGAAAATTGCCTATACAGCTAAAGGTCAAAATACTGTTTATGCAATCTACATGCCTGCGAAAGACGAAGCCTCCCTACCGGAAAATCTCATCATTAAAACCAGCCTGAAAGGAAAACTGAATGTGAGCTTGCTGGCCGATAAAAAAGCATTAAAAAGCAAGATGACTCCGGATGGATTGGTTGTGGATATTCCGCAGTCGATGCGTGAGTCACTGGCAAAACAGGAAGCTGTGGTTGTTAAAATCTCAACAGGGAAATAAAAAGCGCGTTTTATCGCAGAAATGATAATTCGATAGAGGTTTTTATTGCAGAAATCCGTTCAGTTTAAAAACCCGGACAGATATCTGTCTATTTCCTCCGGCTTTGTGGTAGGCGAGAACCGCTTGACCGGCTTACCGTCAGTGTCAATCAGAAATTTGGTGAAATTCCATTTGATCCTGCTGCCAAACAAGCTGCCCAGCTCCTGCTTAAGATATTTGTAAATCGGATGTGCATCCTTACCGTTGACATCGATCTTCGAAAACATTTGGAACGATACCCCATAGTTGATCACACATCCCTCGGAGATTGATTTTTCGTCACCGGGTTCCTGATTGGCAAACTGATTACAAGGGAAGCCAAGGATTACCAGCCCTTTATCCTGATATTTCTTATTAAGGTTCTCTAATCCTTCAAATTGTGGAGTCAGTCCGCATTTACTGGCTGTATTCACAACCAGAACAGTTTTCCCCTTGTAAGCCTCCATACTGATTTCTTTTCCCTGGAGGCTTTTGGCTGAAAATTGATAAAAATGATTTTTCACTTTACAGGTGTTATAATATATATAAGGTACCTATAACGTAACGGATCTGAGAAAGTTCAGTTTTAACTCGAATGATCCGCAACAATTCGCCATTGACCATTGATCTTTCTCCATAATAGCATAAAATGCCCGGATGAAGTTTCTTTTCCGCGGATCAAAGTGTATTTGCCTACCTGTGACCAGGCATCTTCGCTGATTTTATCCAGATGGATGTAATCGAATTTCAGGGTTCCCTGTTTTGCTTTATCCGGATAGCTGGTTTTGTATCTTTTTAAAGTGGCATCCCATCCATAAGTTATTCCTGTTTTTCCGATGAACTTCAACGAATCAGAGTGCCAGTAATTATGCATAAACCCCTCCAGATCACCGTTATTCCAATAGTCCTGTGATTGCTTCATCGAATTCAGGATTTCGTCTTTAGCTGCCTGATCAGGATCTGCAGAAGAGGATTTCAGATACAGTCCGAACTCCGAAATGGCTGGGCAAACGGGTGATCTGGTGATCCGTAACCTTACTTTACTGGTGGTTATGGGTTTGGTCTCAATGATCCGGCAAGAACCGACTGATGCCCCTTCTGAAATCATCTTCCAGGAATTTCCTATCCACGCAGCGATCTCCCAACCTTCAATCCGTTGTCCCAAAGGCAGATATTCACGAAAACGAACAACATCAAAGGTGACCGGTTCGGGAAATTCGAAAATAATTCCGCAGTTCGTTACAACATCATCGGTAGCCCAATAGGTTTCTGTGTTGTTATCAGTAAGATGTACGGTGCTGTAATTGCTATTGTTATCTCTGGTATTTCCGGCAGTGATTCTTGCCTTTGCCGCCAGGTTGTTGCTGAAAGTTCCGTTCAGGATATTACCGAATCCCTGCAGTGCTTTAACATCGTCATCACATAACAATCCCCGTGCATCAGGCGCCAGACCGATGTCCATTCCGGTTCCCCTGCCAACGGACTTGAGGTACACTTTCCAGAGGGTTTCAGGTGTTTTTGGCTGCTCTTTCGGATGATAAAACCAGCCTCCTCTCAGCGGGAAATCAGCTTCGGCCGGGATCCAGTATTTACCATCGCGATGACCGCCCAATCCTTCTTCATATTTTGTGTTTCCCGGTGTGGCAGGCAGACTTTCATTGTCGCGGTTCTTGGGAGTAAATGTTGCCCAGCAAGTATCATTAGCCCAACCCGATTCATTGCCTACCCAGCGGGCATCCGGACCAATATCGCTGAATATCGCAGCATTGGGCTGCAGTAATCTGACCAAAGCAAAGATCTTATCGAAGGGATAATAGGAGTTTTTATCGATTATCCGCTTCTCTTTTGCCCCGCCATAATATCCATCACCACCGTTTGCACCATCGAGCCAAACTTCATAAATCGGACCATAATTGGTGAGTAATTCCCTAAGCTGATTCATATAATACGTGATGTATTCCGGCCGGGCGTAATCCTTATTATTTCGGTCCCATGGCGATAGATAAACCCCGAATTTCAGACCGTACTTTTTGCAGGCATCAGCATATTCTTTCACCATATCGCCTTTGCCATCTTTCCAGGGGGAATTTTTCACCGAGTAGGAATCATTATATTTCGATGGCCATAAGCAGAACCCACAATGATGCTTCGTAACCAGAATCAGACCTTTAAGTCCTCCTGCTTTAGCTGCTGAGGCAATCTGGTCTGCATCGAATTCGGCGGGATTGAAATGTGCAGCAGGTTCATCACCATAGCCCCATTCCAGGTTGGCATAAGTGGTTGTAGAGAAGTGAACCAATCCGAAGAGTTCGGTCTGGTGCCATTGAATCTGGGCTTTACTCGGTACGGGTCCGTATGGCTTTGGGGCATTCTGTGCAAAAGATTGGTTTCCTATTGAGGTTAACAGTAGGGTTGCGAATATTATTTTTTGTACAGCTGTCAGCTCTATAAAGCTGACAGCTATTTTAAAGTATTTATAATCCATTGGATATCAATATAATAAAATCATTACTATTTTCAAGAAGTTTGTTAATATCAAGATTGTTAATGACTTACTTGTTGAGCTGACTTCTTCTATATGGAAACCTGACAGCTAATCTTATTTATTTTGAATTGTTAGATTGTCAATGGGTTAGGAGTTAATAGTTGATGCTTCTTTGTTCGGTTGTTTTTACAAATCTCATTATTTCAATTGGTTAGACAAATATTGGTTACACCTGTCAGCTTTATAGAGCTGACAGCTTTACTGTTACTGTTTCTCCTGGCTTGGTATCGAGCCTCTTCATCATACCCTGATATTTCAAAGTGCACGGCCCGCCATTTATGGATTGAACCGTCACTTTGCTCAACTTGCTGGCTTTCCATTCCATGCCGATAACGAAACCTCCACGAGCCACCAGTCCAGATATCTTTCCGTTTGGCCAGGCAGCTGGAAGCGCGGGCAAAAGCTCTATCTCTCCCGTATGACTCTGAAGCAGCATCTCAGCAATGCCGGCAGTGGCGCCAAAATTGCCATCAATCTGAAATGGCGGATGAAGATCGAAGAAGTTCGGACTGGTACACTTCGTCAGCAGTACATCAATAGCTTTATTGGCATTGGTGCCATCACCCAGACGGGCCCAGAGATTCACCAGCCAGGCAGCACTCCAGCCAGTGTGCCCGCCACCATTTGCCAACCGGAATTCAAGCGATTTTCTTGCTGCATCCTGCATCTCAGGAGTTCCTGAGTTTATTTGCCTTCCCGGATGCAGAGCAAATAAATGCGACATATGCCTGTGACCAGGCTCCGGTTCGGTGAATTCTGCGGGCCATTCCATCAAGCGTCCATCGGAACCGATTTTGGGTAAAAGAAGGTTTTCTCGGGCATCTTTAACCTTTTTAATAAAATCATCTGCAATGCCCAGAATTTCAGCTGATTCCATGAGATTTGTAAATAAATCCCATATAACTTCCTGATCATGCGATGGGCCCATGGTGAGATAACCTATACTGCCGTCCGGCGCCTTAAAGGAATTTTCCGGCGAACTTGCCGGTCCGGATACCAGCTTACCCGATACAGGATCTTTCACCAGCCAGTCAAGGTAAAATTCAGCGGACTCTTTCATCACTGGATAAACCCTTTTCAGATATTCCAAATCTCCGGTAAAAGCATAGTGCTCATAAAGATGCTGAACCATCCACGCTCCCGCACCCAGATGCAGGCCCCAGCTGGGCCATTCACCCGGCGCAGTGAACCCCCAAACATTCGTGATCGGATGAATTGCCCAACCTTTTGCCTGATAATGGATTTTGGCCGTACGCCGGCCTGGCTCCACCACCGACTCTATCAAATCAGTGAGAGGCATCTGACATTCAGATAAATTCGTAACCTCAACCGGCCAATAATTCATCTGAACATTGATATCGGTATGATAGTCACAATTCCATGGCGTTTGCAAGGCATTGGCCCAAATACCCTGAAGATTCGCCGGCAAGGATCCTGGCCGGGAAGATGAAACCAATAGGTACCTTCCGTACTGAAAATACAATCCGGCAAGGCCGATATCCGTTTTGTCGGTTTTATACCGGAGCAGACGTCGGTCGGTTGGTATAGTATCAGTATAACCCGCAGGCGTGATATCAAAACTTACACGGCTCATGAGATTCCGGAAATCTTTTTTATGCCTGCCCTGAAGCTCGGGATAGGACAGTTTTGCCGCCTGCTCAAGGTGCCCGGCACTTATCTTGACAAAATCATTTCCAGTATAGGTTGGAGGTTTTAGTAAATAATCTGTTGCTGCAGAAAATATCAGTGTGACGGCATCAGCGTTTTTTACCTCAATCAAATTGCCTTTAAAATCAACGGTCCCTCCGATATTCATAGCTTTTAGCCTCGATATCCACTTCATCCCCTTGCCATCCGTACCATTATTCATCTGGCCAGTCATAATCAGTTGACCATCTTTTACCATCGTCGAAAAACGTTCAGGCCTGGTGAGAGATCCGGTAAAACTGATGCTTCCCTTCTTATCCGCTGTTAATCGAACCACCATAACCTGATCTGGATAGCTGGTGAAAACTTCACGCAAATACCTGGTGCCGTTTTGCGTGTACTGGACTCTGACCACTCCATCGCTCATGTCGAGCTCCCTGCGGTACCCTGTCCAGGAGGATTTGGTGCCGAAGTCAAGCCACAAATCGCCCAAAGTCTGAAAACACCCGAAAGGAACATTAGCGCCGCTCCCACTGCCTGAGCCTGCGCCTTTGCAGACCTGGGTTTTCTCGGCCAGCTGATGAGCCTCCTTGTATTTGCCTGAATACAAAAGGTTTCGGATCGAATCAAGATACTGGAAAGAGATGGGGTTGTCATTGTCAGACGGTGATCCGGACCATAACGACTTTTCATTCAGTTGGATACGCTCCCGGTTTACATCTCCGAACACCATAGCCCCGATACTGCCGTTCCCAATCGGTAAGGCCTTGAGCCACTCAGTATCATTGTTCCAGCCATTCTTTCCATCGGGAATCGAGGCATCGGCCGGTTGGACATACCACAGCTTAAGGTTTTGATCTTTCTTAATCTGATCGTATCGAAATCCGAAAATTACGACTAACAGGCAGATAATTAATAGTTTATATTTCATTCGTAAATAATTTACTTTTCAAGTTTAATTGGCTCGCACTCATGGAGCCCTCAATTTATGTTCTTGCCTTTTGCGAATTCAGTTCGTGAGGGGTTCATAGGTTTCTGTGTTTTGAGAGCCTGATATTACTGAATTTTCTCTATTGTTGCAACCATTAGTATACTGCTATTATGATGACGTTTCCAAACTTCACTTCATTGCCGATGATAGCACGGTAGCGGTACATTCCCTGAGCCAGATTAGCTTTGAACGGTATGGTTTTCGATTCCCCTGCGTTGATGTAGCCTTCGAAAACTCTCGCGACCAATTCGCCGCTGGCGGTGTAGAGATCGAGTGTGGCCATTGACCCGACATCCACTGCGATTCTAAAGCTGACCGGTCCCGGGGTTGGGTTCGGGAAAACATTTAGTGTGAAGCCAGGGTTGAATTCCAGAGATGATCTGGCCGGATTTGGTGAAAGGCTGTAGTTCGAGTTCTCTTCACTGAACTGAGCTTTTACTTCTTTGGTACCGGCTTCCAGTATCCCGGTTGTTGTGGTTTCGATCAGAGAGAGTGTTAAGTTGGCAATCAAATCCTTGCCGGAAACAATGACCGGAATATTTGAATTGTTGTTGCCATCCCTGAGCAGCTGCCCCTCAATATAGAATGTTGCAGTGTTGGCTGCCTTCAATTTGGTTGAAAGTTCTGCACCTCCCTGAACCGTGGCAGTCAGGGTAACGAGGTCACTGTAGTGTGAGAAAGTCTTCTTGTTAACGATGAGGTCAGTGGAAAGTGGTTTAATAAAGATGTCGGCTGTTGTGGTGGCAGAGTCAGCGGCTAAATAATTCTTTATATCAACACCTTCCAGGAAAAGGCCACGGGCAGTTACCATTTTACCAAATCCGGCATCCGGAGTGTCAAATGTTGCAATTCCACCAACGAGATTTACTGTTTCTCCAGAAATAACACCATTAAGGCTCCGCGACTGGATAATTGCATCAACCGTTCCATCGTATACCTTACTTTCAGCGGTAAAGCTTCCTGCCAAAGTCTTCTGCAGAATAACCCCCATGTCACTCTTCTTATAATCGATCATATAGTTGTCGCCGTTGTTGCCGTCAGATACAGTGCCAAAAGGAGTTAGAATTATCCCGGTACCATAATTCTTATCAGCAAAAGTCTGAGTGAAATGTCCACTGTCATTTACTGCAAGACCAGGTTCAGCCGTTGGTGTTTTTTCACTGATAACATTTCCGTCATATTCCTTGGTATCTCCCATGGCACTCACCGTAATGCTTTTTTTACTGATGGTTGCTGTTGTTGTTGCTGTGCCGCCGATAGCATATTTCTGACCATCCTTGCCGCCTATCTTAATTCCTTCAACCAGGATGGTTTTATCGATACCGGCATTTTTGTTTTCGAAAGCAGCCTTGGCATATGTTACAGTGATCGAATCGCCGGATTGAGCAGTATAAGAAAGGCTGATGTTCGCTGTGATTAAGCCATCATATATTTTGTCAATCCCGGTAATAGTTAATTTCAGATCGATAGGTTTGATTTTTACTTTCAGTATTGCTTCTTTGCTGGTATCCGGCGGGGTGCATAATCCACCTGCAATAATCCGGTATTTATATCCGCTCAGCGAAGCCGTCGGTGATGCCAGGCGTAATGAATCGGTTAATGAACCTGAATAAATAGTGTTGTCCGTGACGTTTTTGAAACCGGTTCCGTCATCTACCTGCCATTGATAAGTCAGCCCGTATCCGATGGCCTTAACACCGAATCCGGTCGAATCAGGATAAGTAACAGTCTGATCTATAGGGTCTGAGATGACCAGAGTTGCAGAACTCACTTGAACCGTAGTGGTTATTTTAACTTCCTGGCAACCGCCAGAAGCAGCAATAGTACAGGTAATCAGATAAATTCCCGGGTTACTCGTTTCCGGAGTGATATCGCCAGTTGCCTGATCGATATCCAATCCATCCGGAGTGGCCGTGAATGTTCCGCCAGTTGCCCCGGTCAGGTTAACCGCAGTTATAGGTGAAGTGGGGCAGAAAGGAGTGCCTGTGTAAGAAATTGTGGCATCCGGTTCTTTTGTAACTGTGATGAATATTGAACTTTTGATAGTACCGCAATCAGTTTGTATGCTGTAAGTGACAGTAAAAATACCTGCACCGGATAATGTTGGATTAAAGGTGGTTCCTGTAACTCCCGGACCACTGAATGTTCCGCCGGCAGGAGTTGCAGTAAGTTCAATGGCTGATGAACCGCTGCACAAAGGTGAAACAGGGCTGATCGTTATGACCGGGGTTGGGGTAATGTTTATGATCATGCCGTACGGTTTAGCGCATTGATCAGCATCTGGAGTAAAGTTGAATGTGAAGCTTCCGGCATAAGAGGTGTTCACTACTGCCGGATACCAGCTTCCGGTAAAACCGTTGAGGGAGTGAGTAGGCAGAGTCACTGGTGCTGATTTCTGACAGATAGGATTGATCGTATCGAAAATCGGTAAAACGGCCTCGGTGACAGAGATCTCAATAGTTACCGGCTCACTTCCCTGGACCTGATCCGGCGTGAAAGTAAATTTGAAACTGCCTGTTGCATTTGTGCTGACTATTGATGGTGCCCAGGTTCCGGCGATACCGTTGGTCGACATTACCGGCAACGATACAGGTGTCGAACCCATGCAGTATGGTCCGAGCGGATCAAATACCGGAGTACCCAGTTGGTTAATTGTAATATCCATGGTTCCGGAGGTGGAACACTGACCGGCATCAGGAGTAAAGCGGTAAGTTGTTTTTCCAACCACTCCCGTGTTGACCATTGAAGGATCCCAGGTACCGGTAAAGCCGTTTGTTGAGGTGGTTGGCAGCATCAACGGAGCAGAATTCACCCAGAACGGACCCATCTGGTTAAATGTCGGTGCAACCTGAGTAACAATCTGAATATTGATAGTAACAGGTTCACTGCCCTGGTTGGCATCCGGGGTAAAGGTAAATCTGAATGTCCCGATGGCTGCTGTACTGATTTCAGAAGGAGACCAGGTGCCGGCGATGTTGTTGGCTGAAATACCTGGTAATGTTGTTGGCGTAGAGTTCAGACAGAAAGGCCCGATTGCGTTAAATGTTGGACGACCAATTGTTTTTACCTCTATGGTCATCGAGATAATTGATGCACACTGGCCTGCATCCGGGGTGAAAACATAATCTTTTTTGCCGGCCGATGCGGTGCTGATGGTTGATGGGTTCCATTTCCCGGTAATGTCATTCTTTGATTCCAATGGTAGAGCAGGTGCCGAGAAATTCAATTCCAATGGTCCGATCGGATCAAATTCCGGAGTAGTTAATGGGTTAACCTGAATGTTTATGGTGACCGGAACTGTACCCTGGGTATTTGTCGGACGGAAGGTGTAGCTGGTTGTTCCTGGAACTGTAGTGGATATCACAGATGGAGTCCAGGTTCCGGCGATATTGTTCTTCGAGTTCCTCGGTAATACCGGAGGTGTTGAGTTTTGGCATAGCTGACCGATCGTATCAAAGATCGGGGTACCCGGAGCAAGAACTGTAATGTCCATGCGTGAAGCGCCTGCGCATTGACCGGCGTTTGAATTGAAGATGTATGTTGTCGTTCCCGTAGTGGCAGTTTCAATAGTTGCAGGTGACCAGGTGCCTTGGATTCGATTGGTTGAAACGGCAGGAAGTGCAGGAGGAGTTGAATTCTGCCATACTGAACTGATCTGGTTAAATGTTGGAACGATATGCGCAACCATGACCACATTAATGGTAACAGGCTGGCTGCCCTGATTATCATCCGGAGTGAAAACGTAAGGGAATGAACCTAAGGTATTCGGATCTATCGTAGCCGGGTTCCATGTACCGGTAATACCGTTGATTGAAGTAGTTGGCAGTGGTTCATTTATAGTGCCCAGGCAATAGGGTCCGTAGGTTTCGAATATCGGTGTGATTAGCGGCTTTATGGTAATCGTGATTGAACCGCGAGCTGCACATTGACCGGCAGCGGGGGTAAAGGTGTATGTCGTTGTTGTGGCAATGCTTGTATTGATGATTGCCGGTTGCCATGTTCCATTGAAGTTGTTTCTGGAAAGTTCGGGCAATTTAGGTGCTGTCGAATTCTGCCACAGTGGGCCGATGGAATCGAATTCTGCCACGAACGTTGGAGTCACAAGGATATTCTTGGCTACACTGGCGCTTTGCTGTCCGGATTCGGGCTCAAAGGTGTATTCAGAAGCTCCGGCATCAACGGTGCTGATCTTGTCAGGGGTCCAGGTTCCTCTTATCCCATTGGTGGAAACAGATGGCAGCACTGTCGGAGTTGAATTTTGGCAGAATGGTCCAATAGGGTCGAACGTTGGAATAGATAGCGTTTTTACTACAATGCTTATCGTTTTGACTGATGCACACTGGCTGGTGTTCGGGGTAAAGGTGTACAGGGTTGTTGTGGCAACACTTGTATTGATGGTTGCCGGGTCCCAGGTACCGGATATATTGTTTTTAGAAGTTGTAGCCAATGTCGGGGCGGCTGAATTTAGCCAGAGTTCGCCGATAAGATCAAACAATGGTTCTGTCAACGGAGTAATCACAATGTCCCTGGTTACGGTGATACCGCCTTGATCAGCATCAGGAGTGAACGTGTACTGGAAGGTTCCGGCAACTGAAGTGTTGATTTCAGCAGGGCGCCAGGTTCCTTTCAGGTTGTTGGTGGAATTCAGCGGCAGTGCAGTAGCTGTTGATGTTGCGCAGAATGGCCCGATCGCGTCGAAGGTCGGGGTAACCAGCGGATTCACAACAATCAGGATTGAATCAGGGACGGCACACTGACCGGCATCAGGAGTGAATTTGTAAGATGTCGTTGCAATAGTTGTTGTATTGATACTTGCCGGTGTCCAGGTTCCTTTGATGCCGTTGGTTGATGTGGCTGGTAACGCAGGAGGTGTTGAATTCTGCCATAACGGACCGATTGCTGAAAATAGCGGCTTAACCACCGGATTGATCAGAATGATTATCTGGCCAATCGCATCTGAGCAGCTTCCGGTATTTCCCAAACCGGTTCCCTTCAAGGTAAGGGTGACACTTCCCGCTGCAATATCAGCAGTACCTGGAGTATATACAGGATTGAGCTGACTGGTGAAATTGAAAACGCCATCTCCGGTTGTGGTCCATTCCAGGGAAGCATAATCGGAGGCCTGGGCTTCAGTCAGCGCAACCGTGCTGCCTGAGCAAACCGACAGGTCAGCGCCCGCAAGCACAATAGCCTGCGGAACAATTTCAACCGTGCCCGTTTCGATAGTCTTGCATCCTGTCGCATTTCGCTGCGCAACTTTCAGCGTATAAACTCCGGGAGCATGTTCCCAGTTTATTTCGATCTCGCTGCCGTGGATGGTAACGCCGTCTTTGTCAACATCGGTAAATGCAACGCCTTCTGGTTTAGTTAAGGCAATCGTATCTCCTGCTGTACCGGTGAGTATCCAGGTGTAGGTGGATGTTTCCTCTCCATTGATGCGGTAGGTTCGTAAAGCGCCTTTGCAAACTTTGTCGGGGACATAAATTTCCTGTGCCGCCGCAATGGAATTTTTCAGATAAATTCTTGAACTCCGGGGCAATGGATTCACCGTCAGGGCTACCGTATTTGACGAGTCTTTAGAGTTGCCGTTGAGATCTGTTACTTCAACAACCGTGTATTCCGTAGTAACCTTCGGATTAACAAGAATCTCCAATGGATTTTTGTCCGCACTGATATCGGTGTAGTCGAGGATGTTGGTTCCATCCTTGTCTTTTACCCGGAGCCTGATGCTCCAGGGTGCATTGCCGGTAAAGGTAACTTTGAGGTTGGCCGACTCACCGATGCAAATCTCCCCGGGTGTCATTGCAAGAATTGCAGTGGGACCTCCCGGAAGCACTTCCACTTTACCTATCTCGATGTTGTTTGTGCCTCCCGCCCGACTGGCGGTAACTTTGAAGAAGTAGATTCCTGGTTTCAGCCAGGTGACATTCACAGTGGGACCAGTATTAATCCCCTGAACGAAAAACGCCTGATCGGCCGGACAATTGCCGGGCACGGTCGCAAAGTTGATTCCGGTTACCTCGTTGTATAATTCCCAGGTATAGGAATCTCCGGTTACTCCAACCACACTCAGCGGAGTGGTTTCAAACGCATGCGCAGTATTCGTCTGGGCCACAGCAGAAGCCATGGTCATTACTGCCAGGATCACCAGCAGCATCAGACGGAATATTTGATTATGCGTTTTCAATGTTGTTTTTCGTTATGTCGGAATTCTCTTTTTACCATGGCAAGCCCGATGCACCGTCTCACGTACGTACATGTATGTGTGTACGTGTGCGCGTGCGTGCGCGCGAAAGTGAAATTGCGCATTCAACATTGTTGTGGATGCACACATCACTCTCCCCGCGGTTTCCCTCCGGGAGTATACCTGTATCAATTTATAAGCGCATTGTGAAGGTCAGATGTCATTACACTTGAACCCAATGCCGCAGAACAGTAAAGAACATTCCTGTTTGCGGATTCGCTTTATATAACCACCGTGAGCAGGATGATTTTATGATTCCCCTGTCTGGTGTATGCCTTGCTTCTTATGGATCCCTGGCAGAGATCCGGATCGATGAACCACTCAGAGATGGCAGGCTGCCATAAGCTGAAATCGCTCACCATGCATCTATTGGCTGCTAGCCAATTCCCACTGTTGTCCCGACTTTACCTTTATTACCCGTCAGCCCCTGCTGTCCGGTATAGTTCCGGACAGCGGGTACCTTGGGAATGAAAAAGCAAATCAGTTTAGGCCAATTCTATGGCCGTGCAATAGTCGTTAGTTCTTCTTGTTGGTAGGCAGGAAGGCCGGTGTAACCGGAACAGAAACACCGATGGTAAGGGCCGGACGTGCCTTAATGGTCTGAATGGCAATGTCCATCTGGTCTGCTGCTATTGGGAAAGTGACTGCTCCCGGTGCCGAACCGTCAGCCAGGTTGTTGACAACATCCCAGTCACCAACAATATTCTCACCATCTACCTGAAGTGTGATAGCTCTGTCAGCTAAACCTTCATATTCGTGATGGGTAACAATTACTCGTACATAAATGGATACACCAAGTGAAAGGTCAGTAACACTGACATCAGGAACAACCGGAGTAGAGGCTGCATTCCAAACCGTTGCGCCAGTCCACGTGGAAGGATCAGCAGCGGTCCACATGATATCGGCTGATTCAACACCATCTAATCCGATAACTGCCAGGGTAGGAGTCCATGAACCGGTAAAATTGGCAGCAACAACCTCAAAGTACATGGTATTCGTACCAAAATCATAATTAACAGTACCACCTGCATAAGTTGCGCTTCTGACGATATCAGCATTCTGGTCCTCTGCGGCATCGTATACCTTAATGGCTTTTGTGGCATCATCAATGTTCTTAACATCAACGATGAAAGCCTTGATCGGCTGGATTTCCCATGCGTTGAAGTTGTCGACACCTCCTGCTGCGGCATTTGAATAATGAGCAGCAACAAAGGTTGGGGTAGTTCCGGGGACGGTGCCGTTAAGGGTGGCATCAGACCAGGTAATGGAAACGTCTGCAGTTGGGCCGGCAACACCATAGTTTGCACTGGTTGTGATCAGGGCAGGGGTGGTTAGCATTGTTGCAGAATTGTTGCTCGTGACTCCGGCTCCGTTGGTGGAAATGAAATTTGCATCCTTGGTTGCCCAGAAGAGGAAAGCACCACCTGCTGGGGTACCACTAGCAGCATAAGTATAGGGTTTACCTGCAATAGGGTGACCGGCATCGTCAGTCAGGCTGACCGGACGCGGGTCTGAAACGTGAATTTGTCCGTAAACGGTAATTCCGGCAAACATTGCCAATGCGATGAGTAAAAATTGCTTTTTCATTTTGTAAAAATTTAGAGATAATTAATTTGTGATAAGAAATGTGTTTGTGCTTAAACTGATTGATTTTTGTTGTTAAAAAGGTTTGCTTGCTTTTTTCGTCTGCCTGAACAGGGCAGACTGGGTTTTGGATTTTTTGTCAGGCAAAAAGTTTTATGGGTTATTTATTTTAACGAGTCTGGGTCGCGGCTTAATTGAAATGCTTGCTGTCTGATCAATGGATTTATTGCCATTATTATCAGTCAGCCAATAGGTTATAGTATGAACAATGGTTGCAAAATTGACTCCGTCGCCGGGTAATACCTTATTTGTACCTGAAGAGGATGGCTGGCCTGTCCCGGAAATTGAGTTATGAGTTAGCCAGGCAGAAGGAGAAGTGGGGTCTGGAGTTTGGGCGAAATCTATCCTCCAGTTAATAACCAATTGGTTTACCGGAGTACAGTTATCGTTAAAATTCAATATCGCCGGATTAAGGTCGAGGGTGGTATTTCCAGCCCTGAATAAGTAATAATCGGGTTCAGGAGCTTTATAGAGGTTGCCCGCCGCATAGAGTGCTGTGATCAGGTTGTTGACATAGAATTCGAAAGGTCCGGCTGGTGCAACAAAAGTTGGAGGCGTTATATCATTTACATTGGTCGAAAGGGTCACACTGTTGTTGCCGGGGATTTCATCACGCGTTGAACTGGAAACTGAAGCCGTGTTCACAATAGCGGAGCACTGGTTGATATCAACTATACCCCTTATATATAGTGTGGATATGTCTCCGCTGGCCATTGTCCCGCCATCAAACGGGCTGCTCCACGAAACCCAGGGTCCGTTAACCGGGTCAGTTGTAACTTCCGGCGAAACCAAACCCGGTACCAGATCAGCTATTTCAACAAAAAGGGCGACTGCAGGTCCGTTATTTGTCACATTTAACGTGTATAACAGGCTTTGTCCTGTATTGGCAGTCACTGGATTGGCCGTCATTGCAATGGACAGATCAGCTGAAGGATCAACTTCAACGGTAAACGAATAAGAAAATGAATTTCCTGAGGCATCGATAGCAGTCCAGGTAACTGTGGTGATTCCTTCATTGAAGTTTACTCCGCTCAAAGTGGTTATACCCATGCCAGTGGTGACACCGGTTAAAACAGCGGTTATCGAGGGTGTATTACAAAGGTCTGTTGCTGTGGCATTCCAACCTGTACCTGAATGCAGATAGGTTGTTCCCCGGTTGGCGCCGACATACTGGTTTCCCGTAACGTTACAGGAAATAATTGGCAGGGAGGTATCCACAATTCTTAGTGTTGCTGGTGAAGCTGTACCGCAGGGAGATGGCCCAACGGTTCCGGCCAGGTTGGCCCCGCAGTCAGAATCGGTCACATAGCGCGTTCTCACCTTATATCCGGCACAATTATCTGCTGTGGGAGGAATATTGCCACCCCAGGTAGTCCCGTCGTCAAAACTGTACTGAATGGCAAAGCCTGAGATGGCCGGTGGAGATGTAACATTAAACAGGCCAAATCCCGCAGTTACGGTTGGGGCCGGAGGAGCCGCCGGGAAAATGATTACGCTGACTGTTGTTCCGGCACAAATGCCGTTGCCTGTGCTGCCGGCACTGGTGCTGCCGCACCCGGATGTTAAAACATAAGCCACTGATGCCGTATGGCAGCCCGGGGTAATTGGAATTGATGGTGTGGCTGAAAAACTCCCGCCATCGATACTCCATTCTGCAGTGAAGCCTGAAACTGCAGGTACGGTGGGTAATGCAAAAGCTGATGAGCAGGTATTTGCAGGTGCCGTGATTGCTGGAGCTGCAGGAAAAACAACCGCCGTAATTGTGCTCTCCTGACATGAAACATCAACACTTGTGGCATTTGCCAGGTTAAGACCGCAATTTGACGATAATTTATATCGTGCTTTTATAGTCCAGCATCCCGGAGTATTAGTCAGTAAGGCATTTGCGGCAACAATGGACATGTATGCACTCATGGCACTACCGGGAGCCTGTACTGCATATTCGGCAGTGAATCCGCTGATTGGATCGACTGCAGAAATACCATTCAAAGGTGCGTTGCAACTGTTGGCTAAAGCCGGAATAGCTGGTGCGGATGGGAATACAATGAAGCTTTTTGTATCGGTGCAGAATGGCGCCGGTGTAGTATAGGTAGCGGTAAAGCAACCCGGGGCAGATGGGGTGAAAACTCCGGTATTGGTTATCGTTCCGCCACCACTGACGGTCCAGGTGCCTCCTGAAGTGCCTGTATTGGTGAAAGTTACCGATCCTTGCCCTAGGCAGGCATTGGTTGTTGTAACAATGGATATCAGGGATAATGCCATTGCAGTTGAGATCTGCCCGCCGCAATTGCCATTCATCGATGCCCTGAATAGTGTGCCGTTCTGCGATGCATTTGGGGTAAATGTATAGTCCATAGTTAAAACACCATTAGCAGGACCAAACTGCGGACCGATATTTATCCAGGTGGATCCATCGAAATATTGCCACTGACCGGTGATGTCTTTATGAGAATTGGCCTTGGCTGTCAGGGTTATCGGACCACCAACACAATTGCCTCCGGACTGGATTGGATCAACATTGATGAAAACGCCTTTGGAAACACTTAATTTTGAAGCCGTCGATGTGGCTGTTCCGCAACTGTTAGTGAAAACCGCCCTATAAAGATTATTGTTTGTTGCAGCAGTCGCAAAAATTGCCAGAAGATTACTTGTGGCGCCGGTTACAGCCGTTCCGCTATTGGTGAGGTTTGTCCAGGTGGAGCCACCATTTGTGCTTAATTGCCATTGAACTGCTGGAGTAGGAACCCCGCTTGCCGTTGCTGTGAAATCGACATAGCTGTCTTCGCAAACATCCTGAAAATCCAATGGTTGTAAAGTAACCTCCGGTGCTTTATTAACAGTAACTGTAATGGTAAAGGGTAATCCGGTACAGCTGCCGGTAACAGATACCGGGGTTACAATGTATTCAACCGTTCCAGTTGTTGTGGCCGGATTGGTGAGAATCTGGTCGAGAGAGCTGCCAGTGCCTGCGCTGGCGCCGGTAACACCACCGGTGATGGTTCCAACTGTCCAGGTATATGCGGCAGGTACATTAGCCATAAGGCTGATACCTGTTCCTGTTCCGCTGCAAATAGTTTTGGTTGCTGAGGTGGTAACTGCCGCTGTTGGATTTACTGTAATAGTATAGGTGGAAATAGTTCCTGCACAAGAATACGCTGCCGGAGTAATTGTAATGGTGGATGTTATCGGTGCAGATGTTGCATTTGTTGCCGTGAATGCTGGCACATTACCTGTTCCTGATTCAGTCAGGCCAATTGAGCTATTGCTGTTTGTCCAGTTGAATGTTGTGCCTGCCACAGCTCCTGAAAGCGTAGTGGAGGCTACCGATACACCACTGCAAAAGGTTTGATTACTGACAGGACTTACAGTCGCTGTTGGATTAACTGTAATGGTAAAGGTGGATACAGCTCCTGTGCAACCGCTGGCAGAAGGTGTTATGCTGATGGTAGCAGTTATCGGTGCGGAAGTTGTGTTGGTGGCAGTAAAGGCAGGTATATTGCCGGTACCGTTGACAGCAAGACCAATCAAAGTATTGCTGTTGGCCCAGGT
>CAIXHD010000448.1 GCA_903919065.1 uncultured Bacteroidota bacterium | reverse complement strand
TCTGATTCACAATAAAATATCCGGAAACGTCACCTATCAGCCTTATAACCGTGGAGAAGGAACTCCTGTTTCCTATTCCCCTCCCTGCGACATGGCCGAAAGGCCTGCCATCTGGACAATGTACCACGACCAGGGTTACGGGCTGTTTGTTCCTGAAGTTTTGGAATTTGATTATACGGATAAAAAGGTCGGAGCTTCATCAGTTAAGCTTTATTCTCCGCTGGGATTTGATGTTGCACTGAACTATCGGCCGGGCGGAGACTCTCTGGCCATCTGGAGTCTGACTGCATCCGACACCCTTACTTTCTGGGTTAAGACAGTTAATCCATCGAGCTATGGATTCCAGTATTTCACCATCAGGATTGGAAATTTAACCGGTGGATATTATCTGTACACAGCCTCTACCTCACTGCTCAACAATGCAAAAAACAGCTGGAAAAAATATCGTATTCCGCTCAAGGGCAATACATCATATGTCAGAAGTACCGTCGGAAACATGGATCTTTCCCAGACGAATTACGTTGAATTTCATGCTGATACATGGGGTTCAGGCTTTAGTATCTGGTTGGACGGGGTTCAGTTCAAGGCATGTACTCCCACCGGGATCGATGATTCACCGGCTACGGCAGCATTCGATTCAGGAGTTTACCCAAATCCGTTTTCTACTGATGCTACTATCTGGTTCGATCTGCCAGCAAACAGCCAGGTGAACCTATCGGTATTTGATCTGAATGGAAAATGTGTTGCAAACCTTATCGAACAAGAACTACCGGTGGGTCATCATGAAGCGGAATTCTTCAGGGGCAAAATGACTCCGGGAATTTACTTCTATCGCTTGGTGGCAGGAAGCAGATTGGTTACCGGCAAAATGATGATCGGCTCGCTTTAGCTAATCTTTGATACACCTGATCGACGAGCCGGATTTAAATGTATTGGAGAGTCGGTTAACAACATTATTATCATAGTGTAGCACCCGGGTCCAGACACCACGCCCGTTAAATGTCGTATTCGACCAGAATTCGGCCGAATGTTCAAGCCCCTGAAATCCGTCAGGGTCATCGCGTGAGCCGGCAGGCAGAACATTAAAACCGCTAAGATTATTTCCATTGCCGTGATTGAACCATCCGGAGGTCGATTTCATGCGAACCCCAGCATCCGCTCCCAGGTAATTTTCGAAAATTTTCCATTCCATATCACTGGGCAGGTGCCACCCCGGAGGACAAGCCTTCTGCGAAGCGGTCCAGTTATACAACACCCCGTAACTGGTGTAATTCAAAGTCGCTTTTGCCTCATCCACATCCTTACCATCATAGCCATATACATACTGATATGCTACAATATCAGAAACATCCTTTACGGGATTAACTGACGGCAGATAAGACAGGTTTTCGGTCATCCAGGTCTGGGTTCCATATACTTTGTAACCGTATAGCCGGTTATCGCGGCGATCAGAAAATACCCCGGAAAGATTAAACTTTTTCATTTCGATATCCAGAGAATAATCCGGTACCGAAATGGCCAGTTCCAGCGTTACCTCCTCGAATCCAAACTCTTCCGTCTGTGCCTTGCGGGCAATTATTTTACGTTGGCCAAGTGGCAGATACCAAATCCTGTAAAACCCCGCTGTATTTGTTACAGCTGTAAGATTACTTTCAGAATTATCAGGATTAATCATAGTTACCGTTGCCCCTCCGATAGGTAAACTGTCCTGCCCCTTGACAATACCCGACAATTTGCCCGTCAACACTACCGACAACATCGGGATCCTGACTTTCAGATTGACCGCTTTCATGATTGTAACCGTCAGATTAGCGGGACTGAAATTCTCCTTTGTTGCCTGAATGGAGCAACTGCCAATTGGAATATCTCTTAATTCAAAAAAACCGGTTGAGTCGGTTGTTGTGTTTTTATTATCCACGGTAATGACTGCGCCAGCCACCGGAATTGTGCAATTGGAGAAATATGCATATCCGTTGACATGGCCAAAAACAGGCTCAGTTAGTTGAACAGGGTAATCAAGAAATGATTCTGTTTTTCCGTCAGATACAGTTAGTCTGATATTGTATGTTTTCCCATTTCCGTCGACCGGAGATTTCCACTTTGTCTGCCATTGGTTTACCGAATCCGCAAATGTTCCACCATCAGAACTCCAATGGTAGGAGAGAATATCAAAATCCTCATCATTGGCTGTTGTCCTTAGTGAAAAGAGTGTGCCAGCACTTCGGATATCAGGGGTACAAGATATTCCTGTAATAACAGGTGCATGATTCCGATCGCAACCGAGCGCACTCGTAACCATCGCAAGCAAAACTAAATTCCTGACTATGATTCCCTTAGAAGGCATTTTAAAAATATATCCTGGCCCTAACGGTGTTTCTCTCCGGTTATTAAAAATATTGAAAAATCTCTTTCAACATTATCTGCACCAACCCTCAGCATATTTGCAGCAGTCACTGCGCGTACATTTGTCAACCCGGCATTGCGAAAACGTTCCATCATCCGGTCCCGATCAAAACCATAATGGTGTACACCTGTATTATCTGCATGAAAAAGACCAAATTCAGAATCCAGATCGGCAATACAAAGCATTCCGCCGGGATTAAGCGCCTGGACTAAAGTATTTATCACAGCAGAAATATCTTTAACATGATGAAAAGTCATGCTACTCAAAACCAAGTCATATGTATCCGACAATGCCGCTCCCGCACCAAGGTCAAGATTTAAACTTTCTACATTAGTTAGACCTGCGGACTTCGCCTTTTCAAGAAAAACATCCAACATTCCTGCAGACGTATCGACCCCGGTAAGCTTAGCCACTTTTGGCGCAAAGGGCAGAGAAACCAATCCTGTTCCGCAGCCAAAATCAAGGACTGACATCTGCGGATGCAATTCAACTTCATTTGTGATAGCGAAACTAACATTTTCAGCCATTCGTGTACGATAGTCTTTTGAATCCCATGATGAGGCATCCTTATCAAACCTATTGTTCATTTTTTTTTGGATTTCTTAGCGATGTTATAATAACGAATAGAAACAAAAGAAGCGAAACGGCTCCGCCAGCCAGGAATTCGCGAGAATTGAAATAGCTGCCGGTAACACCAGCGAGTATGTAACCGAGACCCCAGAAGAGGTGAACCCAGGCAAAATGTGCGCCATAAACCCGGCCCTGCTCATGGATAGGAATAGTTTCGGCTACCATAATCTGAGATGGCAGATACGTAAATCCCTGCCCCAATCCAGCAAAGATCCAAAGAATCAGCAAAACGGTATAGGGAACAAAATTGACAAAGGAAATAGCTGATATAATGACCGTTGCTGCTAATAAAAGCAGGAATCGCTTGTTCTGACTTTTATCGATGGTGTTCGAAAAGAAAGCCGCCAGGGTGGCCCCGATACCAAAAGCCATCATAACATAACCGTAGTACTGATCGTTAAAGCCCATCCCTCCTTTCACCAATCCAACAGTATTTACAAATATCTGGGCACCCGCAATGGCAATGATCATTTCAATCATCACGGCAAAACGGATTGGCTTGCTTTTGAAAAGCAGTCTGGTGCCAATGGTAATATCCTTCCACACGCTTACTCTTAGCTGGGTTGCTGCAGGGGCCTTGTTTGATGCGATCAATTTTCCCGGTATTGCGAGGATAAGAATTGCAGCCACAACAAACGTGATTGCATCAAAAAAGAAAATCTGCCGGGCACCCATAAAAGCCGCCAAACCTCCTGCCAGACCCGGTCCCAGCATACCCAACAGCTGCCAGGTTCCGTTTGATAATATAATGGCGTTAGAATAGTTTTCGCGATTCTCGATGACTTGGGGAATGGCTGATTTGAAGGCGGGAGTAAAGAAAGCGTGGAAGATATTCAGCAAAAATATCAGGACATAAAGTTGCCAAAGCGTGTGAACGAAAGGCAAACTTGCCACTATTGCCATCCGGATAAAATGGGTGGTATATAAAATCTTTTTTCGATCGATACGGTCAGCCAAAACCCCGGCATAAGGACCAAATACTATGTAAGCCGTTACCCTGAGTGTTAATGCAACGGAGAGAATCCGTGCAGAATGATCGCCTCCGAATTCAAACGCAAGTAAGGCAATACCCAGCCAGGTTACAGCATCACCTAGCAGGCTTACAGCTTGAGCGAAATATAAGCGAGCAAAGAGTTTCTCCCGAAGAGCACCAAACGGGCTGAAAAATTTAGCGAACCGGGCCATTGCGTAAGTTTATCGGAGGGGCAATTGAAAAACTTATCTGTATATTTTTGGAATACAACTTCCTGATTTTGGGAAATATCCAGTAGGCCAACTTGGTACTAAGAATGCCAAAAGCAGCTCCGGCAACAACATCAGTAAGCCAATGCCGGTTATTATACATTCGAAAGAAACCTGTTCCGGCAGCCACGGTATATCCGGCGATGCCATACCAGATAGATATATCCTTATACTCCTGAGCCAAAAACTCGGCGCAGGCAAAAGCAGTTGCAGTATGTCCTGACGGGAAGGCATCGTACGACGATTCATCGGGTCGCTCCAGGTGAGTCAGCGCTTTTATGCCCTCCACCGAGGTGAATGTAATGATGGCCGAAGTGCCAATAATCACTGATCTGTCAATAAAATTATGTTTTCCCCTGATGCCCAGCAAGTCCAGTCCGTATACCGCCAGTGCAGGTGTATATTGGATATAATCATCGAAACTCACAGGCTTCGCTACTCGGCTGGTAAACTGATTTCTGACATTAAGGTTCAGGCTTCTGATTGGCTCACTCATAAACTGGGAAAAACCAAAGCCAGTTAAAACTAGCGGGATAATGAGTTTCTTGCCGGTAACCTGGTAAACCGAATCATTGGGATTAAAGGGTTTAAATCTTGAATTCTGGGCGCCAGATTCTAAAGTCAGCGAAACAAAAATCAGAAGGAGAATGCTCCTGGAAAAACAGGCGTAGGCTTTGTGCATGAAAATTGATTTGTTGATAATCAGTCGTTATCGGGTTTCTTAATCCAGTCGTCGATTTTATGGAATACGACGTTAACAAATACAACTGCGGTAACACAAACAGCAACCTCCAAATAGAAGCCTGCTGCAGCCAGACATCCGATGGCTGAACTGCACCAAATAGTCGCAGCTGTAGTAAGTCCCTGAATATTAACTCCCTGATGAAGAATCACTCCGGCGCCAAGAAACCCTATCCCTGTTACAATCTGTCCGATAATCCTGGTGGAATCACCGCCCTTTACTGCGGTTATTTCAAATGACAGCATCACAAAAATGGCTGATCCCAGTGCCACCAGAGCATTTGTCCGCAAACCGGCACTCTTGTGGTGCAGTTGGCGTTCAAGACCAATTGCAGTCCCGGCCACCATCGCAACCAACAACCTGATTATAAAATCTTTAATGTCCATAATTTATCCCTCCGGTTGAAACCATCCATCCCTCCGGTTGAAACCGGAGGCTATTGATATCTGTTTAACAAATTTTTGCTCAACCAGATCCTGTCCCCAAATCCGGGAGGCAATTTCTTCTTCGAGCTGAAATCCGTTCCTTTCATAAACCCTGCGAGCCTCATCGAGCAGGCTCACCGTCCACAAAATTATCCTTTGATATTGCTTTTCAACGGCAAAGGTGATTAAAAAGTTCATTAATTGCTGTCCAAACCCTTGTCCCCTTAGCGTTTCATCAACATAAAACCATCTTAACTGAGCCTCCTCTTCCGAATTCCTGACCAATGCAACACAGCCCTTTAACCCCGAATTGTCTTCAAGCAGCCAGATTCCTTCATCCGGAGAGTTCCGCTCAAAAAACTCAGTCAGCGGTCCAAAAACATACCGGCCAAAATCATGATTAAACCCATAATTGGCGGCATAATACTTATCATGATAACGCACGATTTCGATGATATCAGCGGGATTCAGGAGGGTTCGGAAATGTAAGTTATCATGCATGAGGGATTGGGTGTCGGGTATCGGGTATCGGGTATCGGGTATCGGGTATCAGGTGTC
>CAIXHD010000447.1 GCA_903919065.1 uncultured Bacteroidota bacterium | reverse complement strand
GTTGATCTTGTTGGCCATTCCGTTTTCCTTGTCCGCAAAAGTACTACTTTTATTGCTTATGATTAAGACTGATTTCCCGGTTCCCGATCTGGTGGCCCTTGTTGGACATACTGCTGGTGGAAAAACAGCCCTGGCTGCCCACCTGGCTCTCCGGTTGAATGGGGAAGTTATCAGTGCCGATTCCAGGCAGGTTTACCGGGGAATGGATATCGGAACTGGTAAAGACTTGGATGATTATCAGATAGGCGACCAATTGATCAGATACCATCTTATCAACCTGACAGAGGCAGGAAAGAAATACTCTTTGTTCGACTTTCAGCAGGACTTTTGGAAATCATATGAAGATATCAGGCAACGTGGAAAAATGCCGATCATGTGCGGAGGCAGCGGTCTTTATGCTGAATCGATCCTAAAAGGCTATTCTTTGGTTCAGGCTCCGGTAGACGAGGCATTCAGGAAAAGTTTGGAAGGCAAACCGGATGAGGAACTCGCTGACATGCTCAGCTCTATGGTGCCGCTCCATAATCAGTCTGATACTACTGAAAGAAGCCGCCTGATCAGGGCTATCGAGGTGGCCCGGTCCGGAAAGGATTCTGAAAATCCAGGGCTGCAGTCGTCAAACCCGGTCAGGCCGCTTGTACATGCAAAAGTTTTTGGTTTGGCTTTCGATTCCGAGACCCGGCGCCAGCGGATCACTCAAAGGTTAAAGGAACGATTGGAGAATGGTATGATCGATGAGGTTAAGATGCTCCTGACGAAGGTAAATCCTGAAGATTTGATTTATTATGGCCTTGAATATAAATATCTTACGCAATATTGTATTGGCGAAATCTCTTACGAGCAGATGTTCGCTTCGCTGAATACCGCGATACATCAATTTGCGAAACGACAGATGACCTGGTTTCGTGGCATGGAACGGCGTGGTATACCGATTACCTGGATTCCGGGAGAGCTTTCGCTGGAGGAAAAGATAGAGCTCGTTATGAGAAAACTATAATTCAGTCTTCAGTACTCAGTACTCAGTCTTCAGTCGGCAGTACTCAGTACCCAGTTCCCAGTACTCAGTACCTAGTCGGCAGTACTGAGTTGGATGGAGCTAGGATGACATTGCTCCAAGGCAAACTTGACCTTTAAATTTCAATATTCAAAACTGGTCCTCGAGCCTCGCACTGCCCACTGCCAACTGAAGACTGAGTACTGAGTTTAGAAATTCGGGCTAAGCAGGAATTGCTCATAGAAGTTATCGATCACTTTAACAGCTTCTTCGGCTGTGTCCACCAGGTGAAAAAGATCGAAATCAGTGACGGTAACGTTATGCTCCTTGGCATGCATTACTTCCTTGATCCATCTTAACAGCCCACCCCAATATTCCTTGCTCACCATTACTATTGGAAACCGGCCGATCTTTCCTGTCTGTATCAAGGTTAATGCTTCAAATAGTTCATCGAAAGTACCGAAGCCGCCGGGTAAAACGATAAACCCCTGGGAATATCGCATGAACATGGTCTTGCGGACAAAAAAGTAATCAAAATTGATCAGCTTGTCATTGTCAATATAAGGATTATGGTTCTGTTCGTGAGGCAGATCGATATTAATACCGATTGATCTTCCTTTACCACGCTGTGCTCCCTTGTTGGCAGCTTCCATGATCCCGGGGCCGCCACCTGTAATTACTCCATACCCTAATTGTGTTAACTGGTAACCTATTTCTTCGGCAATTATGTAATATTTATTATCAGGCTTTGTCCTGGCTGAGCCAAATACGGCCACGCTCGGTCCTAATCGGCCAAGCTTCTCAAACCCATTAACAAACTCGGCCATAACCTTGAAGATCTGCCAGGAATTTTCTGTCTTTAATTCATTCCAGGATTTGCTTTTAAACGCATCCCTGATCATATCATCTTGGTTCATATGGAGTTGTTCGTTTTGTTTTGTGAAGTTAATACTTCTTTCAGATATTTTCCGGTATACGATTCGGTGTTCAGAATAATTTCCTCAGGTTTTCCAGCCGCAACAATCCGGCCGCCACCGAGCCCTCCTTCCGGACCAAGGTCGATAATGTAATCAGCCACCTTAACAACTTCCATGTTATGCTCAATAACGACAACAGTATTGCCTTTTTCCACCAACCGGTTAAGTACGGTGAGCAATACCCGTATGTCTTCAAAATGCAAGCCGGTTGTTGGTTCATCAAGAATATAAAGGGTTCGGCCTGTGTCTTTTTTAGCCAGTTCGTTGGCGAGTTTAACCCTTTGCGATTCACCCCCTGAAAGCGTTGTGGAGGATTGTCCCAGAGTAATATACCCGAGTCCCACATCATTGAGTGTGCGCAGTGCCCGGACAATGTTCGGGGAGTTTTCGAAGAAATCAATCGATTGACTGATCGTCATGTCGAGTATGTCAGAAATGGATTTTCCTTTATACCTGACTTCCAGCGTTTCGCGGTTATAGCGTTTTCCATTGCAGGCTTCACAATGCACGTATACATCCGGAAGGAAATTCATTTCTATGGTCTTGACTCCGGCACCCTGACAGGTCTCACAGCGTCCTCCTTTAACATTGAAAGAGAAGCGGCCGGGTTCGTAACCCCTCACCTGAGATTCAGGCAACTTTGCCAGCAGTGTCCTGATTTCACCGAATACACCAGTGTAGGTGGCAGGATTCGATCTGGGTGTACGCCCGATTGGAGACTGATCAACAACAATAACCTTGTCAATCAGTTCCACCCCGGTAATAGATTCATAGGGTAATGGATCCTGAATTGAATTATAGAAAGCCTGGCTAAGGATCGGATACAGAGTTTCATTGATCAGGGTTGATTTTCCGCTCCCGGAAACTCCGGTAACGCAGATAAACTGTCCGAGGGGAAGGCTTAAGTCAACATTTTTAAGATTATGCCCGGTTGACCCCTTCAGAATTATTTGCTGATCGGTTGGACCCCTTCGCTCGGCGGGAATCTCAATTCTTCTTTTTCCTTTCAGATAGGCGCCGGTCAGTGTATCGGCATCCATAACCTCTGAAGGCTTGCCTGATGCCACCACCATTCCGCCGTGACGTCCGGCATGAGGTCCCATATCAATCACATAATCTGCAGATAAGATCATGTCTTCATCATGCTCAACAACAATGACCGAATTTCCCAGGTCGCGAAGATGCTTTAGCGCATCGATCAACTGAAGATTATCCCTGTGATGAAGTCCGATACTTGGCTCATCAAGAATATATAAAACATTTACGAGCTGTGATCCGATTTGTGTAGCCAGACGAATCCGCTGCCCTTCACCACCGGAAAGGCTTCTGGTGGCACGGTTGAGCGAAAGGTAATTTAATCCTACATCCAGCAGAAATCTTAAGCGAGCCCTGATCTCTTTCAGTACATCCCTGGCAATCTGCTGCTGTTTTGACGAAATCCTGGATTCAATGCCGTCGAACCAGCTGAGAAGCTGCGAAATATCCATTTCAGCAAGCTCTGCAATATTTTTCCCGTCAAAACGAAAATAGCGGCTTTCTTTCCTGATCCTGGTGCCTTCACAGTCACTGCAGGTACAGGTACGGATAAACTGATCAGCCCATTTCTGGGATTTTTTCGATGTTGATTCATCCTTTTGCTGGCTGATATAAGTGACGATACCTTCGAAGCTCAGGAAATAGTTTGATGACAACCCGAGCGGGGTATTTTCCAGCTTAAAAGATTCATCCGATCCCAGGAGGATGGTTTGCAAGGCTTCCTCAGGCAGATCACAGATCGGATCATCGAGCCTGAATCCATATTTCCGGGCAATAGCTTCCAGCTGCCAGAATATCATGCTTTGCCGGTATTTGCCAAGTGGAACAATACCGCCATCCCTGATGCTGATCTTATCGTCGGGGATTATCTTGCTGTGATCAATTTCATGCACATAACCCAAACCCTTGCATACCGGGCAGGCTCCCTCCGGACTGTTGAAGGAAAAGTTGTTCGGAGCCGGCTCATCGTAAGAAATTCCAGTGGTCGGGCACATCAGGTGACGACTGAAAAAGGTGGGTCTCTCGCCCTCAAACCCGGTAATCAGTATTACACCCTTGCCTTCTTTCATGGCCGTCTGAATCGATTCTTTCAGGCGTTTCGACTGGCCTTCGCTGGCTACCAGCCTGTCAACGACCATTTCAATATTATGCGTCTTGTATCTGTCGAGTTTCAGTCCCGCCAGAATTTCCCGGATCTCACCATCGATTCTGGCATAGATATATCCCTTTTTGCGGATACCCTCAAAAAGCTCCTTGTAGTGGCCTTTCCTTGATTTAACCAAAGGAGAAAGTACGAGGATCTTTTCTTCGGAGAAATTTTCCAATATTCTCGACAAGATCTGGTCATCGGTATAACGGACCATCTTTTCGCCGGTTTCCCAGGAAAATGCCTCCGAAGCGCGGGCAAACAGCAGCCTGAGAAAATCGTATATCTCGGTTGTTGTTCCGACAGTACTCCGGGGATTCTTGCTGGTAGTTTTCTGCTCGATAGATATAACCGGGCTCAATCCGGTAATCTGATCAACATCCGGACGCTCCATGGTTCCAAGAAATTGCCGGGCATAGGCGGAAAAAGTTTCCATATACCTGCGTTGTCCCTCTGCATATATGGTATCGAATGCCAGGGAAGATTTTCCACTTCCACTAAGGCCTGTAATTACGGTAAGTTTGTGCCGGGGGATTTTAACATCAACATTACGAAGATTATGTACCCTTGCCCCGGTAACTTCAATAAACTGGTCGCCTGTCATTTTACTATAGATGAATAACTTCTCCGAAAGCCGCTGCTGCAGCTTCCATAATGGCTTCTGACATGGTTGGGTGTGGGTGAACAGATTTGATCAGCTCGTGCCCTGTGATCTCAAGTTTACGTGCGACCACCAGTTCGGCGATCATTTCCGTAACGTTACTCCCGATCAGGTGTCCTCCCAATAGTTCGCCATGCTTAGCATCGAAAATTAACTTAACAAAACCATCTTTTGCCCCGGAGGCACTTGCCTTGCCTGAAGCTGTAAATGGAAATTTACCCACCTTTATTTCAAATCCTGCCTCTTTGGCGGCTTTTTCGGTTAATCCCACCGATGCCACTTCAGGTGTGGTATAGGTGCATCCTGGTATGTTGTTGTAGTTCAGTGGTTCAGGATCAAGGCCGGAAATTTTTTCTACACAGATAATTCCTTCGGCTGACGCTACATGCGCCAATGCTTGTCCCGATACAATATCCCCGATGGCAAATACCCCCGGAACCGAGGTGCGATAAAATTTATCAACCTTGATTTTTCCACGTTCCAGAACCACCCCGACTTTTTCAAGTCCGATGTTCTCAAGATTTGGAGTGATACCAACTGCAGAGAGTACTATTTCAGCTTCTTTTATTTCAATGCCTTTGCTTGTTTTAATTGATACCCGGCACAAGTCACCATTGATCTCAACAGACTCAACAGAGGATTCCGTCATGATTTTAATGCCGGCCTTCTTAAGAGATCTTGCAAGCGCTTTTGATACTTCCTCATCTTCCAGCGGAACGATTTCAGGCAAAAACTCAACCAGGGTAACCTCAGTACCCATGCTGTTGTAAAATGAAGCAAGCTCGGTGCCAATGGCCCCTGAACCAACCACCACCATTGAAACAGGAAGTTTTTCCAGTGTGAGTGCCTCACGGTACCCTATGATTTTTTTCCCGTCTTGTTTAAGGTTTGGAAGTTCTTTTGATCGTGCTCCGGTGGCCAGAATGATGCTCTTTGCCTCATAGGGGGTGTCAGAACCAGAAATGTCCGTTACTATAATTTTCCCACTTCCGGCCAGAGTTCCTTTTCCCTGGATAACATCGATCTTATTCTTCTTGAGCAGAAACTGAACACCCTTGCTCATTCCTTCCGCAACTGAACGGCTCCTGCCGATTACTGCTGTAAAATCTGGCTTGACCGTTCCATCCACCATGATCCCATAATCGGATGCATGTTTCAGATAGTCAAGTATCTGTGCAGATTTCAGTAAAGATTTTGTAGGGATGCAACCCCAATTCAGACAAATCCCCCCAAGTTCAGCTTTTTCAACAATCGCTGTTTTCAGTCCAAGCTGCGATGCCCTGATGGCTGCAACATATCCTCCGGGTCCACTGCCCACCACTATCAAATCGTAATTCATCGGTTACCAAAATTAAAACTCGTAAAAATACGGCCAATTATTGTAATTTTCACTCTGAAAGAGTAAAACCATAATGTGGTCAAATTGTTATGAATAGATTTCGTTTTACGCGCATACTGTTGATCGCCGTTGCAATTTTGGCAGTTGCGTATGCCATGAGTCCCTTGTATTTGAGATATGCTTTGCTTTATCAGCAGCCCGATCTGGATGATTATACCATATTTAGTAACCGTGTCGTTATGGCAGGGGAGTATCAACCCTGGTCAGAATCTCCCGGTTTCGGTTCGAAAACTATTCCACAGACTTATGAGAAGCAGTTTGATAAATTAAAAACTGTTGCATTTCTGGTTATTAAAGAGGAGAAGATAGTATTCGAGAAATACTGGAAAGGCTATTCTGCAGAATCACGGTTTAACTCTTTCTCCATGGCTCCATCAATAGTATCTCTACTGATTGGTGCTGCTGTGGATGAAGGATATATAAAAAGTGTCGACCAGCCGGCCGGTGATTTTATACCGGCTTTCCGGACTGGTGATAAAGCTAAAATTACCATTCGCCATCTGCTTGAGATGAGTTCAGGACTTAGCTGGGATGAATCGTATTCCAGTCTGACCTCAATGACAACAAAAGGATATTATGGTGATGATATCAATAGCCTGGTTCTTGAGCAGGCTGTTGTTCGTGAACCTGGAATTTATTTCGACTATAAGAGCGGAAACACCCAGTTGCTGGCTATAATATTGGCATATGCCACAGGAAGAAATATCAGTACTTATGCCTCTGAAAAGCTTTGGATTCCTATGGGTGCTCAAGGTGATGCCCTTTGGTCGATGGACAAGGCTACCGGGGTGGAAAAAGCCTTTTGCTGTTTCAATGCCAATATGCGGGATTTTGCCAGAATCGGTGAACTGGCACTCAATCGTGGCCGATGGTTTGACCGGCAGCTGGTGTCAGAATCGTATATGAATCAAGCTTTTGCTCCATCAGGCCAGTTGATCGATTCACAGAGCAAGTTAGTCAGCTATTACGGCTGGCAATGGTGGCTGATGAATTATCGGGGCTACAGTGTATATTATATGATGGGCCTGAACGGGCAATATGTTATTGCTGTTCCCGAATTGAAAATGGTGATCGTACGCTTTGGGAAAAAATCGTCCACTGAACTGATCAGGGGAATACCTGCTGATTTCTTTACCTGGTTTGATGCAGGAATGGAATTAGCCGGGCTAAGGTAAAACCTTATCAGAATCTTTATTTTCCTGTTCTGCTTTATGATACTCATCTATCAGGTTAACAGCACCCTGAAATGATGTTATTCTGCCTTCCATTACGCTGTTTTCAACCTCCTTGATTTGTCTGGAAATTACCGGATTCCGATAAAATCCATCAAGAAGCTTTTCCTGTATGGTGGTATACATCCAATGCCTGGCTTGCTCCATGCGTCGTTTTTCGAGAAACCCATTGGAATTGACATGCCCGAAATATTCGGAAAACAGGTCGAGCAGGGTGTCCATTCCGCGATTTTCACGTGCTGAAACGGGAATTACCTTTGGCAACCAACCACTCTCCGGAGGTGGAAAAAGGTGCAGCGCATTCCGATAGTCCATGCAGGCGAGGTCAGCTGAACGGGTATTTTCTCCATCAGCTTTTGTTATGGCAATGGTATCTGCCATTTCCATAATACCCCGCTTGATGCCCTGTAATTCGTCGCCTGCACCAGCCAGCATTAATAGAAGGAAGAAATCGACCATGGAATGAACGGCAGTTTCAGATTGGCCAACTCCAACCGTTTCGATGAATATCAAATTAAATCCGGCGGCTTCGCAAAGGATCATTGTTTCCCTGGTTTTTCTTGCCACTCCTCCTAAGGTTCCTGCTGCCGGGGAGGGCCTGATAAATGCTCCGGGGTCGTTACTGAGTTGCTCCATCCTGGTTTTATCACCAAGAATGCTTCCCTTTGATCGTTCACTGCTTGGATCAATAGCCAGAACAGCAATTTTTTTTCCTTGACTGGTAAGTCTCTTGCCGAGCACTTCAATAAAGGAACTCTTTCCAACCCCGGGAACACCGGTGATGCCTATACGTATTGATTTGCCTGAATAGGGGAGGCACGCTGTAATGATATCCTGAGCAATAGTTGCATGATCAGCCCTTTGGCTTTCTATCAGGGTAATGGCGCGACTTAAAATGGTGCGGTTACCAGCCAGGATGCCGTTGACATATTCGGTCGCCGGCAGCAGTGACTTTCTTTTTCTGATAAAATGCTGTGCTGCCTTTGGATCTACAGATGGAGGCTGGTCGATCCCCGAATTTACTTTCAGAGCAGAATCTGATTCGGGATTCTGATCATCCATGCTAATTTCCCTTGGGTTCAACATTCCCAATAATTCTCAATGTAAGCTGTGATTGCAAGGGATCGTTCACAACAACTGTGACGGTCTGGAATTGCTTGCCAGTTTTTCCACGACTGTCGAACGTGCATTTCAGAATGGTCGATTCTCCACTCGCAATCTCATATTTATCAGGTTTTGAGGCCGTACATCCGCAGGTGGTAGTAATTTTCCTGATGATCAGGGGATCCTTGCCTTCATTTTTCAGGGTGAAGTCGTGTGCAACAGGCTGTCCCGGAGTTATGGTCCCAAAATTGAAAGATTCCTCGTTGAGTTTTGCCTTAGGTGCTGATAACTTCTGAGCTGCGGTTAAAGGGGAGAAATCTTCCTGAATCGTTCCGCTTATGGCAAGCATGTTGTCCTGAACCAGCTGCCCGTTTAGTTTAAACATCACCCGGTTAACGATAAAACCCCAGTCTTTAACCTTTTTCCCGTCGAATGTCACATAGATCAAACCGCCTTTTTTAGGTTCGAGAGTTTGTGGTTTGAGCGTAAAGGAAATGTAGGGTGGGGGATCAGTCAGTACCACATTCAGTGTGCTGTCGCTATCGTTAAAAATCTGTATGGTATCAACCTTTATCTGTGTATTTAATATCGTTTGCAAGGCGAGATGATTGGTCGATAAACGCAGCTTCCCGATCTTGATGGGAAAATCATCTGAAACCGTTTTTGGCTTAGGATTAACCATTCCAACAATATAAAGCACGACAGAGGCTTCCCTGGCGTTCGATTTTACGTTTATGCTTTTTCTGAAGGCTCCTGGCCTTCCAATAGGATCATACGTAACTTTTACCGTCCCCTTACCTCCCGGAGCAATAGGTTCCTTGCTCCATTCCGGAATAGTGCATCCGCAGGTGGAGGTGATATCAAAGATGGTTAACGGCTGGCTGCCATTATTGGTAAAGGTGAATACATGTGTTTTTAAGCCATCGAGTTCACCAAAATTGCCAAAATTGAAACTTGTTTTATCAAAAGTTATAGAAGGTTCAGTAAACTGGGCATAATTATTGTAAAATTGACCTCCCATAATGGCCAAACAAAGAGTTAATATCAAACGGTTCATATTGTCATATTTTTTAGGACTAAAACAAATCAAAATTAATAATTTCAACCGTCAATATACGATGGGTAGAAAGGCTTGGATATTAACGGGATTTATCGCAATAATCCTTATTCTGACTGGAGTTCCAGCTCGGGCTCAGTTCTATAATGGACTGAATATGAGCTTTGGTAAGAACCGGATTCAATATCCAAGAGCAGATGTTCTGGAAAGTGAGTTCTTCGCTTCCTTTTACCG
>CAIXHD010000446.1 GCA_903919065.1 uncultured Bacteroidota bacterium | reverse complement strand
TCGGCCTTAAGAGCTGAAACCCTTTCCTGGGCAGTTAAGGTTCTTCCAAACCATGCCGTCTCACCAACACTGAAAATGTATGAACAGGCACTCCTGTCTGATAACTGGGGCCAGTGGGAAATCGAGGATGCATCGCTTTATCATGGTGTATGGGTTTATGCATTAATGGGTTCCGCCGATGCCAAAGGGCAGATGGCAGAACTGTTCCGCACACCGGAAATGTATTTCTATTCGCAGTATTTTCTTAACCTGATCTCCCCTCAGAACATGATCCCGGATTTTGGCGATGCTCATGCCTTTACTAACTGGAACCGTTGGATCGTTTTCTTCGAGGCTGCCGCCAAACAATATAATAACCCCGAAATGAAATGGGCAGCAACAGTGATCTCCAATAAATTCATGGATCTCACTACCCCGAATAGTGTCGGTCTGGGATATATGCTCCTCGATGCTTATCGTTACGGAACCGACAATATCGTGCCAAAAGCACCAACCACCCTTAGCGAAGAGGTGATGGAAGATATGGTCGGGAAGAAAATGGTGTTCCGCAACGGCTGGGATGAAAAATCATCTTACTTGCTCCTGAACTATCGTGATGAAGGTGATGGCGGACTGCTTTTCCGTGATTATCTGCGAAATACAATTCCTATCGAGGAGGAAAAAGTCACTCACGGTCATGCCGACGAAAACTCAATTTCCCTGCTCATGCATAAGGGATCTACGCTTTTAATTGATGGCGGCTATCGCGACTTCCTTCCCAGCGGATATTTCGGAACCTATCGCCAGGATTATTTTCACAATCGCCTGTGCGTAAGAAATGAGAAAATTTGGTTAGGCCAGAAAGCAGGCGAATATCGTTACAGTCAATCAGATCACCCTGCCATCAAGCCCCAGAATGTTCTCGAATTCATGCAAAATGCAGGCTCTTATCGAAAAGTAAGAACGCAAAAGGTTGATTTTCTTACCTTTCCGGATCATGATTATAGCAGAACCCGCATGATTGATGACGAGATGGGCTACGAGAGCGACAGGGTGGTGGTTTATATTAAAGATCCTGAAATGTATGTGGTTTTCGATATTTTCAAATCCCGTTCTGAGCAGTTCTTTACCACCACCAACCTCTGGCATACCCAAAAAATTATGATGCAGGGCGAACATTGGTACGATACGAAATATGAAACAATTCAGACTCGTAAAATTGGCGGCGACCAGAATCTTCTGATCTATTTCCCGAAAAATCATTACCGTTTTGAGCAGATTCAAAAGGAAAACCGCAATTATCAGGAGGAAATCGCGATAGCTGAATTTACCGGTCAATTTTTCGAACTTGGTCAGCATACTGGGTTTGTCACCGTTCTGGTGCCCCATTCCGATCAGATCAATCCTGCAGAACTGATCAAGGGAATTGAATATGTTCCAACTTCAACCGACGAGCAGGGATTATCTGTCCGAATCAAACTGGCGGATAAAACTATCCAGGTTGGTGTGAAATGCGACCTGAAAATGGACCTGGTTAGAGATTATCAGCGGCCTAAGTATACCTGGGAAGCAGGGAAAATTGGTTATGGAGATGTTGAGACCAATGCGGATTTCTTTTATGCCGAGCAAAAAGGAAATAAGCTCTCCTTTACCACTGTGAACCTGACAAAAGCTACCTTTAAGGGACAGCTGATGTATGAGCAGCCTTCATCGTATTTCGGTCTCAATTTTGACGGCCGTCCGGATAATCCGGATACCGGGAAGGCAAGGCTTTGGAGGGATACGATCACCCTCCGATGAGGTTGATTTGTTGATGAGAAATCGATAACTATAGCCTTCGGTTTCAACCGGAGGGATGCATGATTAGAAATATAAATTATGGAAGGGGTAAAAGCGATTATTGTTTCCGGCGGAATGGTGCCGGTGTTCAATCATAAAGATCCTGAAGTTGGATGCCGGGTGGTGCAGTCATGTTTTGATGCCGGACTGAAGGTGTTCGAGTGGACAAATCGTGGTGCCGAAGCCGAAGGCCTTTTTAAAACTATTAAAGAGTATATCGATAAGAATTGTCCGGGAATGCTTTTAGGTGCGGGATCTGTTTTTGACGGAGATACCTGCCGCCGGTTTCATCGCATGGGAGCCTCTTTTATTGTAAGTCCGGTTTTGGAACCGGAGATGGCGAAAACTTGCAAGGAGCTGAAAATTATGTGGATACCCGGATGTGGAACAGCTACCGAAATTCATCAGGCTTATAAATGGGGAGCCAGTATTGTCAAGGTATTTCCGGGAGATTCTGCCGGTGGCCCGGGATTTATCAAAGCCGTTCTGGGACCGATGCCGTGGGCACAGATTATGCCTACTGGCGGCGTCAGTCCTGATATCGAAAACCTCAAAGCGTGGTTCGATTCAGGAGTTTGCTGCGTTGGCATGGGGTCAAAATTATTCACGAATGACTTAATTGCAGATAAACACCAGCTCACCGAAGCAGTCCTTAACGTCATCGATATTATCCGAAGGATCAGGAATACTATTAATAAACCTCGGTTTTAACCGGGGGCAAATAATAACCCCGATTTTAACCG
>CAIXHD010000445.1 GCA_903919065.1 uncultured Bacteroidota bacterium | reverse complement strand
CCGCCAGAAACCGCCAATACCGAAACAGGTATTGACCACCTCTGGTGAAATCCTGTTTACCGAGGCTCAGATCCGTGATGGCCAGAACGTCTGGCAATCAACCGGAGGTCAGGAATTAGGGACCATCTGGGGCCACGGCTCTTATCAGGCTCCCGACTGGACCGCGGATTACCTTCACCGCGAAGCGATGTTCATTCTGGATACCTGGGCTCAGGCAACCGGTGCAACCAACTTTGAATCACTTGGAGTGGAGCAGCAGGCAGCTTTGCAGGCCCGTTTAAAGCTGGAAATCAGGGCGAATACCTATGACACAAAAACGGGCAATCTCGTTGTTTCTGAAATGAGAGCAAAGGCCTTCCGTGCCAATAGTGAATATTATGCCAAACTATTCATGAATGATCCATCCATGACCAAGCTGAGGGATGCTTATGCAATGAAAGATAATACGGTCAGCGATCCCGACAGGATGGCTCTCATGAATTGCTTCTTCTTCTGGGCGACCTGGGCAACATCAACTAACCGGCCGGGACAGGATATTACCTATTCAAATAACTGGCCTCCGGAAAAACTGATTGACAACGTACCTTCGGCAGCAATGACATTCTGGACCGGGTTCAGCGTGATCATCTTGCTGGCCGGCATTGGTCTGCTCGCATGGTATCAGGCAACCAGAAAGGAAGAAACGCTTGATTTTATTCCGGATAAGAATCCGACCCTTGGCACCATCATGACCCCATCGATGAAAGCCACCCTGAAATATTTCTGGATTGTAACCGCCCTGATCCTGGTACAAATATTAATGGGAGTAATCACAGCACATTACACTGTGGAAGGACAGGCATTTTACGGTCTGCCCCTCTCGAACTTCCTGCCCTACTCGCTCTCCCGTACCTGGCATATTCAGCTGGCTATATTCTGGATCGCAACATCATGGCTGGCCACCGGACTATTCTATGCACCGGTGATTTCAGGCCACGAACCTAAGTATCAGAAATTAGGTGTTAACCTCCTCTTTGGTTCACTCCTGGTAATTGTTGTCGGATCACTTGCCGGTCAGTTCATGGGAATCATGCAGAGACTTGGTTTGGTTCAGAATTTCTGGTTTGGACATCAGGGATATGAATATGTTGATTTAGGCCGTTTCTGGCAGATATTCCTGTTTGCAGGACTGTTTATCTGGCTATTCCTGATTACCCGGGCTATACTGCCGGCTTTGAAAAAGAAATCTGAAAGCCGGAGCATGCTCATTATGTTTGTGATCGCATCGCTCGCAATTGCAGCCTTCTACGGAGCAGGTCTGATGTGGGGCCGCCAAACCGATCTGGCCATGGCAGAATACTGGCGTTGGTGGGTTGTTCATCTTTGGGTGGAAGGATTTTTTGAGGTATTTGCAACAGTTATCATTGCCTTCCTGTTCGTCAGGATGCAACTGGTGCGACCTAAAACAGCCACTACTACCGTTTTGTTCTCGACAATTATTTTCCTGTCGGGGGGCATACTCGGAACCTTCCATCATCTCTATTTTACCGGAACCCCAACAGGAGTCCTTGCACTCGGTGCAACATTCAGCGCACTTGAAGTTGTCCCACTGGTTCTGATAGGTTTTGAAGCCTGGCATAACCTACGGCTCAGCCGCTCGCAGGAATGGGTAAAAACTTACAAGTGGCCCATCTATTTCTTTGTCGCTGTAGCCTTCTGGAATCTTGTTGGAGCAGGAATCTTCGGTTTTCTGATCAATCCCCCGATCGCCCTTTACTACATGCAGGGATTAAACACCACTCCGGTTCACGGCCATACCGCTCTCTTCGGTGTATACGGAATGCTGGGTATCGGATTGATGTTGTTCGTGCTGCGCGAAATGAATATGACGGTAACCTGGAAAGAAGGTTCCCTTAAATGGGCCTTCTGGCTGATAAATATCGGGCTTCTCGCCATGGTACTAATCAGCGTTTTGCCGGTAGGACTTGCCCAGACTATTGCTTCGGTAAAACATGGCCTCTGGTACGCACGTTCGGCTGAATTCCTTCACACTCCGATGATCTCTACTTTCAGATGGATGAGGATGTTTGGAGATATAATATTCTCAGCAGGTGCCCTTTGCCTCGCATGGTTCGTATTCGGACTCAAGCTGGGGTGGAGCGTTAAAAAATAAGGCACAAGGCGCAAGTAAAGGCTCAAGGCACAAAGCTCAAGGCGCAAGTAAAGGATCAAGGCGCAAGGCGCAAGGTGCAAGGTGCTGTTATCAATAGCCCCGGGTTTCAACCCGGGGTTTAGATTAGCAATAAAGCTGCCAACTTTTCTTCTAAGTTGGCAGCTTTAATTTTAATAATCCATAGGTCTGTTTATCCAGCAGGTGAAATATTTTGACTAAATAATATCTTTGGCGCCAATCCCATTAACATACAAATTCGCCAAATGAAAACCACCCTGAAAAATTGCCTGATGATATCAATTCTCAGCCTTTTGGGAACAATAAATTTATCGGCACAAACACAAGTCGACACCCTGCGTAAAGATGCCCTGAGGGTTTTCATGGAAACGACCGATTTTCTCCGAAAGGAAATTCCATACATTAACTATGTCAGAGATATCAAGGATGCCCAGCTTTATATTATCTCCAGTAACCAGAAAACCGGATCGGGTGGTAAGGAATTCACCTATTTCCTGATCGGCGAAGAGCGGTTTGCCGGGATGAAAGATACACTGGTATTCAGGAGTTCGCCTGACGCCACCGAAGACCAGGTAAGACAGGGCCAGATAGATGTTTTGAAGCAGGGGTTGATGCGATATGTGATGACCACCCCACTTGCAAAGCATATAAAGATAGCTTTTGATGAGCCGGTGACAGAAGAAGTAAGCACAGATAAATGGAACAGCTGGGTATTCGGAGCAAGCCTGAGCGGAATGCTCAACGGTGAACGATCACACAGTTCTGATGAGATTTTCGGGTCCTTATCAGCCAGCCGGGTAACATCAGAATTGAAAATGGATTTCGGACTGGAATATAATTACAGTTTCGATAAATTCATGATCGAAGATCAGGAAGTGACCAGTATCAACAGCGGACGGTCGTTCGAGTCCCTGATCGTAAAAAGCCTTGGTGAGCATTGGTCCGTCGGCGGAAATGTGGAAATAGAATCAGCCACCTATCATAATTACAAGCTCAAAATGACCTTCATGCCGGGTAT
>CAIXHD010000444.1 GCA_903919065.1 uncultured Bacteroidota bacterium | reverse complement strand
CGCCGTCAGCAGTTGCTGATCAACGCGATGTGGACTACCGTGCCGATTGCCGACAGCCGTTTTATCAAGCCTGAAGATGTAGCAACCGATGTATACGGATTCATGAAAACCGGTAATGACATCAAGATTAGGCTGAGAGTGGTTGGGCAGTATTGTGTAGGCGTTTACGACTATGCAGTTCCTGATTCACTGGCCTTAAACGGGAACAAGCCGATGTATCAGTTCAATACTGCGAAGATTGCGACAAAACGTGGCGACCTTCCGACGGCTCAGGCCGCATTGAAACTGATCAGGGTAGTACCTAACCCGTACTATGGCAACTCGTCATACGAATTGGGCCAGTTGGATAATTTGGTGAAAATCACCAACCTTCCAAAAACCTGTACGGTATCGGTTTACTCGGTTAACGGCAACCTGATTCGGCGCTTTTCCAAAGACAATGAAATCACCTACCTGGATTGGGATCTGAAAAACCAATATGGTATTCCAATCGCCAGCGGTGCTTACATTATCCATGTTAATGCACCGGGAATCGGTGAAAAAGTCGTGAAGTTCTTCGGTGCTTTGAGACCGCAAGACTTAAACTCATTGTAGGATGCATAAAATGTATAACGAAATTGATAAAAGGAAAATGAAGACATATGCCAAATACATTCTGAGCCTGGTTTTAATCGGTCTCGTAGTTGCTCCTGCCAGTTTTGCGGGAAACAAGCAACGTATCGGTCAGGCGGGTGCAAGTGAACTGCTAATCAACCCATGGGCTGGTACTTCCGGCTGGGCTGATGCTAACAGTGCCAGTGTAAAAGGATTAGAATCCTTCGGCTTGAACATCGCTGGAACTGCTTTTGTAAATAAAACTGAAATCGGTTATGCGAACTCTAATTGGCTCGCAGGTACCGGTATAAATGTCAATGCTTTTGGCCTGATCCAGAAAGTTGGTGATGCCGGAGCTCTGGGTGTTTATGTTCAGAGTATGAACATGGGCGAAATCGAAGTAACGACCGTTGAAAGTCCGGAGGGTGGATTAGGAACATTTAATCCTAAATTCTCAACCATAGGAATTTCATACGCTAAAGAATTTTCTAACAGTATCTATGGAGGTCTTGTTATGAAAATTGTGTCTGGTGGTATTGCTGACTTAAAGACTACCGGTGTGGCAATTGATGCCGGTATTCAATATGTAACAGGTGCTCAGAGGCAGTTACACTTCGGAATTACTCTTAGAAACGTTGGACCAACCATGAAGTATACCGGTGACGGTATGTCTTTCCGTGGCGTTGTTCCACCAAATGGTGTTGACATGACTGTTGAGCATCGGTCTGCTGAATTTGAATTGCCAACCCAGGTTAAAATTGGTTTAGCTTATGATTTTAACTTCGGCGTTGGTCAGAGGATTACAATTGCAGGTAACTTTACCTCCAATTCGTTCTCCAAAGACCAGGTGCAGGTTGGTTTGGAATATGACTTTAAAAACATTCTTTTACTCCGCGGTGGTTTCCTCTATGAAAATGGGATAAACCCATTCATTGCTGATGACTACGCTGACCGTACAAGTGTTTTTACCGGACCAACAGGCGGTGTTTCTTTAAGAATTCCTTTGAACAAAGAGAACGGTTCAGTTTTCTCGATAGATTATTCCTATCGTGATACCGATCCATTCCAGGGAGTACATACAATTGGAGCACGGATCATTTTGTAATTTCAGATTTTCAAAATAGGACAAAAAAAGAGTCCCGATTTTCGGGATTCTTTTTTTGTTTTCATAAAACTGTATAGCTATGACCAAGGTTGTCTACATGACCGAGCCAGGTCTTCGAAAATTACGCGAGGAATTGGATCGTTTGGTGAACGTTGAACGTCCCCAAATTTCAAAGCAAATCGGAGAAGCCAGGGATAAAGGTGATTTGTCTGAAAATGCTGAATACGATGCAGCTAAAGAGGCGCAAGGCATGCTTGAGATGAGGATTTCCAAGCTTCAGGAAATGATCACAAATTCCAGAATAATCGATGAATCAAAACTTGATCGGAACAGCGTTCAGATATTATCAACTGTTAAGCTGAAGAATACCAAAACCGGTGCTTTTATGACCTATACACTGGTTGCTGAGAATGAAGCCAACGTCAGGGAGGGTAAAATAGCTATTAACACTCCTATCGGTAAAGGCCTTATCGGTAAAAAGATCGGTGAACATGCGGTCATTATTGTCCCCTCCGGGGAATTATTTCTTGAGGTTATTGAAATTACTCATATATAAAAGTACCAAATGAGACGAGCGCTCGTATTTGCATCTTTGATTACCTTGTTTTCTTTTCAGATTCAGGCGAAAGAATATAAAAAGACCGGAACACCTCCGGATGGCGACAAATCCCAGCTAAAGGGTTTCGCTGCAGCTTGCCAGCCTGGTAAGACAGTGACCGAATTGTCATTGAATAATATCAGGACTTACGTTCATATGGATGGACTCCTCTGGTCCGATATTACTGGTGGTGCTGGCTATGAAGTGCCAAAAAATTCCGGTAAGACTTCTATCTATTCGGGGGGTATCTGGATTGGAGGTACTGACGTAAACGGACAGCTGAAACTGACTGCTATAAAATATAAAGGTGCGCGAAATTTCTGGCCTGGTCCTTTGATCATGTCGGGCGAACAACGCGGTACTACAGATGTAGAAGTGTGCTATCAGTATGACCGTCATTATGAGATCACCCGCTACCAGGTGGAAGCCTTCCGCGAGTGGTACAACACACCGGTTGATAAGAGAGATTTCGAATTCAAAGGATATTCTATTCCTCAGATCATTCTCGATTGGCCAGCTCATGCTGATGCTGCCGCCGGATATGACTTTTATCTTGCTCCTTTCTGGGATAACAACGACGATGGTTTCTATAATGCAGCCGATGGTGATTATCCGTTCTATGATTTAGATGGCATCCTCCCCTGCGGAACTACCCGTGAACTGAGACGTCCACGTTTATACGGTGACGGAACAGCCTGGTGGGTATACAATGATCGTGGTAATATTCATGCTGATCCAAACGGTGAAGCTATCGGTATGGAACTTCGTGCTCAGGGCTTTGAGTTCTCCACGAACGATGCCATGAACGACATGAGTTTTTTCAATTATGCTCTGATCAACCGTTCCACCTATACGCTGGTTGATACCTATTTTGGTGTTTATGCAGATGCTGATCTTGGACAAGCCGGTGATGATTATACCGGTTGCCATGTCACAAAAGGTATCGGTTATGTTTATAATGGTGACCAGGTTGACGGAACAGGTGAAGCTTTTGCTTACGGGGCTAATCCTCCGGCTGTTGGTCTCGACTTTTTTGAAGGACCTTATCAGGATCCAAACGGCAAGGATGACTGTACCAGCTACGATTCCCAGAGAAACCTGGTTTGCAACGACTGTATCCTCAACGGAAACATTAACGGACTGAACTTCGGCGACGGTATCGTGGATAACGAACGCTGGGGGATGCGCCGGTATGTATATTATGGTGGAGCTGGCCCTCAGGGTGACCCTGGTACCGCTGAGGAACATTACTTATACCTCCGTGGTTACTGGAAAGATAAGGAACGTATGCGCTACGGCGGAAACGGTCACCCGAACAGTGGTGGTACCGGACCGATCAGTGACTTTATGTTTCCAAGAGATACTGACCCATGTGGGTGGGGACAAGGTGGTATTCCAATGCCATTATGGACTGAAGAAACAGCTGGTAACGAAACTGGTGACCGCCGTTTATTGCAGTCATCCGGACCATTCGTTCTGGAACCCGGTGCTGTGAATGATATCACTATTGGTGTGGTTTGGGCTCGTTCCTATGAGGGTTACCTGCTGGCTTCCATTGACAAGATGCTACAGAGCGACGAAAAAGCTCAGCGCCTTTTTGAGAACTGCTTCCAGGTAGTTGATGGTCCGGATGCTCCGGAACTTACCATCGTGGAACAGGATCAGAAACTGATTTTCCATATCTGGAACAAGCCATCGTCAAACAACTTCATGGAAGCTTACCGTGAACGCGACCCGTTCATCGTTTGCCCCGCCGATATGGCTGATTGTGATGTATATTATAAGTTTGAAGGATACCAGATCTGGCAGCTCAAAACTGCTTCCACCTCTGTTACTGATGCAACTGAGCATAATACGAATCTGGCAAGAGTTATTTTCCAGTGCGACGTAAGAAACGGTGTAAGCCGCCTGATCAACTTTGTCTGGAATACCTCTTTGGAAGCTAACGTTCCTGTTGTTGAAGTTATCGGAAACGATGAAGGTGTTGAGCATACTTTCGTTGAAACAGAAGACATCTTTGCTGAAGGGATCCGTACCCTGGTGAATTTCAAGAAGTACTATTATGTTGCTGTAGCTTAT
>CAIXHD010000443.1 GCA_903919065.1 uncultured Bacteroidota bacterium | reverse complement strand
TGAGGAACGTGAAACCTGGATCCGCGAGGCACGATATAACATATTCAACCTGAAAAGCGATCAGGTTTTCATTGATTTTCTGACCGATTCAGGTACCGGAGCTATGAGTGACCGCCAATGGGCAGCCATAATGTCGGGTGACGAGTCCTATGCCGGCTCCCGGTCATTTCATGAATTGAAAGATACCATTAAAGAGCTCACCGGCTTCGAATATTTGTTGCCTACCCACCAGGGACGGGCAGCTGAGAACGTATTATTCTCGGTTTTGGTTAAAGAGGGACAGCTGGTTCCCGGAAACGCTCATTTCGACACCACAAAAGGGCATATCGAGTTTCGTAAGGCAATTGCTGTGGATTGCACCATCGACGAGGCCTATGACACCTCAAAACCGCATCCGTTCAAAGGAAATGTCAATATCGATAAGCTGAGCGACCTTATGAAGACATCAGCAGAAAAAGTCTCCTTTATTCTGATTACAGCCACCTGCAACACCGCCGGTGGTCAACCGGTTTCAATGGCAAATATTCGTCAGGCCAGAATTCTGGCCGACAAATATGGCAAGCTGCTGATCATGGACGCAGCAAGATTTGCTGAAAACGCCTATTTCATCAAAACCCGTGAGGAAGAATTTAAAAATAAATCGATCCGGAGCATCGTTCTGGAAATGTTTTCCCTCTTTGATGGAGTCACTATGTCAGCCAAAAAGGATGGAATTGTAAATATTGGCGGATTTATCGCCCTTAAAGACAAAAAGATATACCAGGAAGCCTCCACTTTCAACATTATGTTCGAGGGATTTCTGACTTATGGCGGACAAGCCGGGCGCGATCTGGCTGCTTTGGCTCAGGGATTGCGTGAATCAACTGAATTCGACTATCTCGAGTCCCGGGTTTCGCAAGTCGCTTATCTTGGTGAAAAAATGAAAAGTTATGGCGTTCCGGTTCAGGAGCCCTTTGGCGGCCATGCCATTTTTATTGATGCCCTGAAATTCTTCCCGCAAATTCCTCGAGAGGAGTTCCCCGGTCAAACCCTGGTTGTTGAATTATACAAAGCTGGAGGTATCAGAACTGCTGAAATAGGCGCCCTGATGGCCGACCGTGATCCGATTACCCGCGAAAACCGTTATCCTGCCCTCGAACTGGTCAGGCTGGCCATTCCAAGAAGAGCCTACACTAATAACCACATGGATTACGCCGCCGCAGCTGTTGGACAGGCGTTTCAAGCCGCCAGGGATGTTCGCAGGGGTTACCGGCTGACATCTGAAGCCCCAATCATGCGTCACTTTACCATGGAGCTCGAACCTGCAGGTATCTAACGTTTCGCACGAATCCTGGCAGAATTCGACCAAGCTCTGAATTCTGGCGCATAAAGGCTGGTTGCCGTTGCATAGCCGCCGAAATAGCTGCCAGCCTGCTCAACGATAGCCTGATATTCAATGGTGCTTATGCCTTTTGGCAATTCTGTAAGATTATAGACCACTGATTCAGGCTCCCGCGACTGGTAATACGACAGGCCTTGCCGATACTGGTAACCAGACAAAACCCTTACAGGCATTAAACCGGTTCCCAGGTTGTCCCTGACTTCAATATAACTAAGTTCGCGATCGGATTTCAAGTCTAACCTGACACGAATCCGGTCGCCGACTTTTATAGTCTGGCCTTTCTTAATCACTGTCCAGGTTCCGCTGCCGTCTTGTATCATAACCTCTCTGGTAATATTCAAAGGACCTCCGGTAGCAGACAGGTTGTCGAGGGTATAGTTATCCAGTGTAAACAGAGTACCCCATGCCGGACCACCGGTGGTTTGTGTAACATTCATAATCCTGGATTTTGGCATATCGGCTGTCTTTTTCCACTCATAACGATAATAGCCGGTAACACCCGTACTGCCCGTTTTAATTCTTAAAGCGGAATACTCTTCCGTGCCCCAGGTCATCCCCACGGATGCAGGCTGAATGGATTGACTGGTTCCATAAAATAATAATGATTTTGATGCCCAGGCTGCAATCATTCCATTACCCCAGTCTCTGCCACGCTTTTGATGTATAAGGTAAATTTTAAGCTGATCCAGATCTTTCCGACCCTCCTCAATACATGAAAACAATTCAATCATCCGGCTCTGCATCCATAAATCCCAGTTAAACCAGGATGATGCAAATCCTTTCCGTGGCCAGTACATTCCCCATTGCTCATCTGTCCTGGCTCGCTCACGCAAAGAATTATAAATAGGCATAGCGGGAGCTTTGCGTCCAAGCTGTACGCTGGCAATTGCCATAAGGGCCTGAAGACCGGGGTCGTGCTGGGTCCATTCCAGCGGAATCCTTTCATTGAAATACAACCAGGCAATCTCATGGGCTGGGTCTAATGATAATCCGGCAAAGAAACTTCTGGCATACAGGTAATGGATTACCATAGGGTTCAGCTGAACTTTCTGTGGATGTATTGAATCGAGCCGTATCGTCTCACGAAACTGGCGGTACATCCATTTATCCATCTCCTCAACTGCGCGCGTTACCATATAATTACCACGTTGAATGGTCGTCACATCAAAAACACCACGCAACCTCATCTCACCGAATCCGGCTATGATTTGCTGAGTCATAAATATATCCGTTCCCATTCCCTTGTACCAGGGCCAGGTACCATCAAGGTTCTGGAGATTCGACAACTTTTCAAGAACGTAAGCCATTTCAAGCCCCCGTGAATCCGGATTCATCCAGTCGCGAATTTGTTGAACCCGTTCTTTCTGCTTTTCCGGAACGGAATCACTCAGGAATTTTTCCGCAACCTCGGGAAATTTATCTGCAATACTTCCTGTGAGGCAGGTCAGATAAAGCCGGCTAAACCAGTATTCAGAACAATCACGCTCATTTTTATTGACCACCGGCAAAGATTGCAGGATCTGCCAGGCAGGTGTTGTGGTTACCTCATATACAGCTTCTAAAGGATTCCCCTCAATCTTTAGTTGCTTTTTACCGGGTTTCGAGAAGAAAAATGGCTGTGCATTCCAAAGCTGAACTTCATCAGGGTACACATTTATTGTATCACTTACGCCATCTGATTGATTTTCGGATGAAGACTGTAAAGTATAACGGATGGGTTCATTTTTCCCAGCTGTGTATGTCCAGGTAAACGGAACCACCTGTCCGTTACTTAAATTGGATTTCACGTCAGGATATCCTTTTAAAAGGGTGCCTGAAATATCCGTCAGTTTAAGTCCGGTAACAGTATTTTGTTGTCCCCTTCCATACCAGCCCAATCTGGCGGCAAAATCAACGGTATCACCTTTTCTCATGAATTCGGGAAAATTTGGCCTGAGCATGAGCTCTTTTGCTGATTTAAAATGATGTTCCAAATATCCTCCAGCCAGATTCCTGTCATGACCTGTTACCATAACTTTCCATTCGGTAAAAACTTCAGGCACCTTGAAAGCCACTTCAGCCATCCCATTTTTATCTGAAAGGATATTTCCTTTAAAGAAGGCCGTTTCCCTGAAGTCACTCCTGATAACAATCTCACTTCCTGCTCCCGCAGCATCCTTAACTCCCTCAATTTCTGAAACATTCCTCATTCCCGCAGCATCCTTAACAGCGTTATCCTCCTCACCTCTCTGTGAGCGCTCTCCTCCCCTCCTGCCCTCCGGCTGCGCCATGGCCATTTTCGTTACCGGAGCATCCATTTGGCTGATGCCATAATACCCAAGTCCAAACCAGTTTAAAGATATTGGTTCGATATATGGCACATCAATAAGTTGCACTGGGGATTCAAATAATGTCGCAGAATTCGTGGTTCCACGGAATAATCCCTGATACCAGGGTCCACCAAAGAAAGACCCTCTGGTCAACTTTGTCCAGCTATGTGGATTGATCAGGTCGAGCGAAGCGTCATAAATTGTTATACCCAGGGTAGCTCTTGCAGGGGCTCCGGTTTGGTCCCTGACGATCAAGTTCAACCTGACGCTGTCCCCGGGCTTAACGCTGGTAATTTTTTCCAAACCTGAAATATTTAGTTCGGAATTTTCCCACGGAACAGAAATCGGAAAGTTTTCCTCATAAACACGATTCGAAGCCACCATGATCAAATGCAAATGTGCCCCGCCCTGCCAATCTCTGGTAACATTCCAATCCAATTTCTGAGTCTTCCTGTCAGCGGTATACCATACAGAAATTGGATCTCCCTTGGATTTCTGAAGATCTATCATAATAAAACCTTTCCTGGAAGAAGCAAAATTCAGCTGTAGTTTCTGACCTGCATTGAGTGCTTGATCAGCTACCCTGGCATAGAGGTTTAACCCGTTTTCAATTTTTTCCGGATCGGGATCTTCAACCATAAAGTATTTAACAACAGGATCACAAGCTGGTTTATTTGCGGGGATCAATTCGATTTTGTACCATCCCTTTGGCCATTTTCCGGATGGAGGGATAGACACATCGGAGGCTGAATCATTGGCAAAAGTCTTTTCATAAACTTCCTTGGCAACCAGCCATGAAGATGGCAGATGTTCATTTTTATAGGGAAGTGAAATCTTTAATTTCTGCCAGTCACTTATAGAGACCACAAACCGATCAGGCTCAGGTAGAACCGGCTCGATCCAGGTCTGTAATGGATCTTTCAATTTACTTATCCTGAGCTTTGCCGGAAGGCGCAGGGAACGTCCGTCTGAACAATAAGCACCTATCCCGATATCCAATGAATCACCGGACAAAACCTTTTCGCTTATCGAAAGACGAAGGTTTGTTGTGCCTTTACCGCAATCAATGTTAGTCCCCTCTTCATGTGTCTCGCCATTCACGTCAGTCGCTTTTACCTTGATGCTATAACGAATTATTGCTCCGGCACCGAAAGGAGAGCTTCCTTCAGGTATGGCAGCCCATCTAAAGGTAAAAAGTCCCTTATCGTTTGAAGTTGATTTAACCGTTGCAATTCTGATTTTATTGCCATTAAACGGGATCCATCTGCCAGGCCCGATTGCCGGCTGAATATCAATATCTGCTGATACCACTGCACCGGAAACAGGTTCTCCCGACATTGCAGTTACCTTTCCGGATAAGCTGATAGAATCGCCGGGATAAATAATCTCAGAACTTCGCATTAAGCTTATAGCAAAAGCTGGACGCCTGTATTGCTCCATTCGGATTATGGCCTGTCCAAAATTTGATTGAATCAGATAATTACCGGTAAGTCCTTTATATGGCAGCTTCACGGATCCGGAGAAAACACCAAGTGAATCAACAGGATAGCTCATCTGACCAACAACCTGATATCGTGAATCCTGCAACTTCAGAGCAATGGAATCAGCGTGATGAATGGCCATCGAATCACCAATATAGTCAATCAGAACTCCCCGAAAGAACACTTCGTCGCCAGGTTTATAAAGACTCCTGTCAGTGAAAATTATAAGGCTGGTGCGAGCTACAGTCTTTCCGCGTTCATACCCCGGGTAAAACATTTCCCGCGTCAACAGGGTATCCGTCTTATTAATTATCTGCAACCGATAAGCCTTATGGGAGGGATCGTCGCGCCCGGGACCACCGTCAGCTATTTCCAGATAACCTTCGGATCCTGATATTTTTCTTGATCCTTTCTCCAAAATCGGTCGTCTGGCCTCCTGGTCGTATAAGCTGTACCATGGAACAACAGACAAACCCGGCAAGGGAGATCCGCTATCGCGATCGCGAAAAAAGAAACTCTTTACATTTGATTTCGCCTGACGGCTGATCAATGTTGTACCCGATACTGAAACGGGTACGGTAACAACCATCTTATCAGTTCTCAGAAGTTCATCCTGATTAAAGAAAACCATTAAATAGAACCCGGCCTGAAGCGGTTCAATAATCGCATTTGCCCTATGTTTATTCAGTTTACCATCATCAGGAAGAGAAATTTTACCCGATTTTATAGCCTTGAGTCGAATTAAGTGATCGAGCCTTTCAGATGGTTCCCTGTTATCCCATTCAGTATAATAGTTCAAGGCACTCATCCTGAAAATCTTATAATTTAAAGCCTTGATATTCCGGTATTCAATGCTTACTGGAAAAACCGTCAAGGGAACCTGATAAAACTCAGAACTAACCTCCAACTCCGGTTTCATAAGTAGGTTCAGAAGATTCTGGCACCTCTTACCGGCTAGTGTTAATGCCCATTTCTGTGATCGGGAAAGCCACCCTGCAGCCAGAATTTTTTCGTTCGAATATTTCGATGTGTCTTTATCATTGATTTGAAACAAATTACCGCGATCCAGGTGGTATTGGGCAAGAGCCTCATAAACAACAGCATTAATACTATCCTGGTCCAGCTTTTCCGTCAAACTCACTAACCCCGATTCATAAAGGCTGTCGCGGGAAACATTGCATGATTGTTCATGCACATAATGCAAACGGCGGAGATCAATGGCTGTCAGAGAAGTTTTATCGGCCCTTGCCAGTAAGGCTCCGTACCATCTTAAAGCTAAATAATATGGATTACTTGCTGAGCCTTCCGATTTAGATGCCAGGCTGACAAATTTTGCATAATCAGTAAAAAGATCCGGAGAGCAAAAGATGGAAGGCTTAAGATTAGGCAAGTTAAATTCCTCTGCATTTTCCACAAAATCCAGTAATCGCGTGGCAAGCACATCATACAGAGCTGGTTTATTAATAGTATCGGCCAGGTTTCCTACCCAAAGCTCAGGCATCGACCCTACCCTGATTAGGGCAAGTTGATCACCCTTAAGGAGTGACAATTCATAATTCTCCAGGATAATTTTATAAAAGCGTTCGGGCGACCATTTCTTAACAGGCTGATCAGCACTCTTTTCTTCTATCGGATTCTGACTGATCTGCCAACGATTTGCAGAAAAGTAGCGGTAGTACAATTCAGCCATCATACTGTATTTCAGT
>CAIXHD010000442.1 GCA_903919065.1 uncultured Bacteroidota bacterium | reverse complement strand
ATCAATCTCATCAGATTCAGCCTTTTTACTGATGCATGGACCGATAAACACTGTTCTTACACCTTTTCCATATTTCTTTTTTACAACCCTGGTCATGGCAACCATGGGCGATGCGACCTTAGCCAAAGCCGGTACAAGCCCAGGATGATATTGTCTTACATAATAAACCACCGCAGGACAATCGGAACTGATTACAGCAGGATGTTCCTCATCGGAAAAAATATCAGAAAACGCTCTGGCAACGAGATCCGCACCAAAAGCTACTTCACATACATATTTAAAGCCGATAGCCCTCAATACTCCCACCAGCTCATGAGGATCGGCCAAATCCCCGAACTCAGCAGGGAAACTTGGGGCAATCAAAGCCGCAACAGGCTGACCGGATTTCAGCAATGCAAGAACCTCTTTCTCCTCATTAAGAAAACTTTTTGCATTTTGCGAACATACCTTCACACAATTTCCGCAGCCAATACACCTTTCGTGCATGACCTCCGCTTGTCCGTTTACTATCTTTATTGCTTTTGCCGGACATTCCCTGACACAGGTATAACATACCCGGCATTTATCGGGTATTGTGGTAACCAGCTTCTTGTATCCAGTTTCTGCCATAGCTAATTATTTAGTAATCTGCCGCGGGGAAAAAACCGCCTTGCAATCCGCGTCACTAAGATTCATTTCTGAAGGCAAGTCAAGATGATCTCTGGTCTGAATACCAGAATATCTTTCATCCCATTCCAGTATTCCTTTTGTCCGGTTTCTCAGATTTCGCTCCGCACCCCTGCAGGGCTGACCACCGCCATTGATACATCCATGCTGGCAGGCCATTACCTCAAGAAGGTCGATCTTCTTTTGCTTATTTCTGATTTCCTTTAAATAGCTTTCGAATTGTGCAATACTGCTGATTGAGGCCATCGTCAGCTTTTTGCCGTTAAGTTCACAGGTGGTCTCTTTAACATCTTTGATTCCTCTTAATTTTCCTGCTTTCTCACCGTTAAGTTTCGCGTTTGGAACCCTCGTTTGAATAATCCGGGTTAGCATTTCAACATTTCCGCCGGAAATTGCGCTCAAATGGCCTGATTTTGCTCCAACGCCAAAAAAATCTTCCTGAAATTCAGGATTCAGGCTTTCGACATCTATTCCATAAAGCCGGATGAGCCGGTATGCCTCCCTCGTAGTCAGGGAAAAATCCGGTAAAAATCCAGACTCTTTTATTTTCAGCGCTGCGGAGGTATCATTTTTAGCTGCAGTGCAGGATGTAAGATAAACAATGGAAATATCAGAAACCTCCTTACCGGTTTGTTTAGAGGTCATTTCTCTTAGAAGATGAGCCATAATCTGACTTGCGGGCTTGAGCGGAACAAGCGATGGCAAAAGACCTGGCCTGCTTTGGCTGATATATTTTACCACTGATGGGCATTCGGATAAAATCAGAGGTGAATTATTCTCCTCCTGATTTCTTTCTGTCAGCATTTCCACAAGTTTTCCCGCCTGAAATTCCATACCCCAGCCAGTTCCGTAAACCCTTTGAAATCCAATTCTTTTTAATGCATTTATTAAAATCGATGAAAATTCCGGTCCAGCCTTATATCCGAAAAATTCTCCAAGAGTTACAAACACTGCCGGATCAATCAACGCCACAGGGACCTTTGCTTTATCCTGAAGCAAGGCTCCTACCTGATCAAGATGACTCTTTTCCCTGAGGGCTCCGGTAGGACAAACCTGAATGCATTGGCCACAACTTATGCATGATGAGTAATTCAAACCCTTATCAAGGACAGTTCCGACTTCCGTACGGCTTCCCCTTTTTAGAAAATCAAGTGCGGCAACATATTGCATTTCCTCACAAACCCGGACACAGCGGCTGCAAAGGATACATTTTGCCGGATCTCTGATAATTGACTGACTGGTATTGTCAATTTTTTTTCTTCCGGTTAGCCGACCGTATTTTCTTTCTGTAACATTCAGCTCAAAAGACAGTTCGTGAAGCTTGCACCACCGTCCCCTGTCGCATGACAAACAACCGTCGTCATGATTGGATAATAGCAGCTCAAGTATGGTTTTTCTTGCTTTAATAACCCTTGCGGAATGCGTCCGGATCTTCATCCATTCCTCAACAAAATAAGAACAGGATGGCACAAGGTCACTCCGGCCTTCCACTTCAACCACACAAATGCGGCATGCCCCGGATGGTTTAAAACCCTCAAGATTACATAAGGTGGGTACATGTATTCCGTTATCCTTCAATACATCAAGGATAAGTTCTCCCTTCTGGGTCTTTATCTTTCGTCCGTTTACATCAATTTCTATCATCATGGTGAAGGAGAATTAATTAACCAGAATGGCATTGAACTTGCAGACTTCAAAACACTTACCACAACCAGTACAAAGGTCGTCAACGATATAATGGACCAGTCGCGGTGAGCCGATGATCGCTTTTTCGGGACATTTTACAAAGCAAAGATTACAACCGTTGCAAGCAACCGGATCAACCATGAATGATCTCATATTCAGACACACACGGGCACGGCAGGTCCGGTCGAATACATGCTCCTCAAGCTCTTCGCGAAAAAGTTCCATGCCGCTGATGAGCGGATTCGGTGCACATTTTCCCAAACCGCATAAAGAGGTTGACTGCATAACCTCGGCAAGTTCCAGCATCCCGGTAACCCCTTTGAAACGATCGAGGGCTTCATATTTGTTTTCTGGCAGCGACCGGCTGGAAATGAGACTTAGAATTTCCATGATTCTTTTCGAACCGTCTCTGCAAGGGATGCATTTTCCGCAACTTTCCTGACGGATAAAGTCCATCATGTTCTTGATCAGATTGATCGGACAGCTATCATCGTCGAGCAAAACCATACTCCCCGATCCAAGAACCAGATTTTCCTCATTAAACTTATCAAGATCAAGTGGTAAATTAAATTTTGATACAGGAATAAACTTGCCGGACGGCCCACCCAGCAGCACGGCTTTTGCCGGCCGGCCATTGCGGGTTCCACCGCCAATACCGTCTATTACAGCTCCTAATGAGGTTCCAAAAGGTACTTCAACCACTCCAAGGCGTTTGATCTTACCGGAAAGGCTGAAAAGTTTGGTTCCAGTTGAACCCGGGGTGCCAGTTTGTTTATAAAAATCAGGCCCTTTACTGATGATCATCGGCACCTGGGCAAGAGTTTCAATATTGTGAACGAGTGTTGGTTTACCGAACAGACCGGAGGTAGCAGGATAAGGAGGTTTTGTTCTTGGTGAACCGCGCTTGCCTTCAAGACTCGAAATCAAGGCAGTTTCTTCCCCGCATACAAATGCTCCAGGCCCCCTTTTTAGTTGTATATCAAGGGTATATCCACTATGCAGGATATCCTGACCGAGAAGCCCCAGTTCCCTGACCTGACCAAGTGCGCATTGAATTCTTTTAACAGCCGTCCGGTAACGTGAGCGGGTATAGATGATGGCATGATTTGCTCCGATTATATATGCAGCCAGCATAATGCCCTCAAGAATCAGGTGTGGATTGCTTTCAATCAACACACGGTGCATATACCCACCAGGGTCAGATTCATCAGCATTACACAGGACATATCTTTTGTCGCTGGTGGTTCCGGCGGCCTTAATCCACTTCACCGATGCAAGAAATCCTGATCCGGAACGGCCACGCAATCCGCTCTGCTCAATTAGTTTCATTAATTCCTGCCCGGAATAATTTCTTATGCTGCTGTAAAAAGTACGATAACCTCCCCAGGCAATGTAATCTGATATGGAACTTGGATTTATCACCCCATTGAGGCTGGTGATCGTTCGGGACTGGTTAACAAAAAACGGATGTTTCTTCCAATCAGGAATATCCTCCCAGGGTTGTTGACCAGTCATAATCATTTGACCGATAAGATTTTCCTCAGGGATTACTTGTTTCGTAATAGCATCCAGCATCCCGGCAATATCAGCTGGCTCCACCGGACCGTAATATAACCGGGCCCTGCCCGGGACTTGAATCCCAATTACCGGCTCTGCCGAAATCAATCCCAGGCAGCCGGTTTCAATAACCTCCGAAATTTGTTGATTTTCATCAGACCACTGCTCAACAGCTTCCTCAATGAGGCTCGTATTATATATAGATGTCGGAGTAGTTCTGTCGATAAAAATGGTAAGTCTTTCAACACGCTCCCTACGAAGGGAACGACCAAGAAATTTCAGCGTCGGATCAGAATCAGGCTGCTGGTGAGTAATCAGGGCATGCAGGCCCTCTTGAAGCTCTTCGCTTATTCGGGGTGTTTCCATCGTATTTATCGGTTGCGGAACTTATCCACTAATTCTTTTAGCCGGACTGGTGTCATTTTCGCGTAAAGCTCTCCGTTCACTGAAAGTACCGGGGCTTCCTGACAAACGCCGAGGCATGGAACCCATTCCAGGCTAAACCATCCGTCAGCAGTTATTTCTCCCGGCTCAATCTCTAGCAAACGATGCAATTCAGAACGAATCCTCTCACTTCCATCTACCTGACATCCAATCCCCTGACAAACCTGGAAATGATATTTGCCCCCTGCATTAAATCGAAATTCATTGTAAAAGGTGGCAACACTATAAATTTTTACCGCGGGAATTTCAAGATATTCGGCAATCGCAGAAACTGCCGGTTCCGGAATATATCCATGCTGATCCTGTAACTCCTGAAGAATTGGTATCAGGTTCTCACGGCGTCCGGCCGGATATTTCTTCAAAAGATCTACAAATTCGGTACTCATTCTGTTATATGAAAAACATTGTTATTGCTATAACATTATTCATCGGTTGCAAATTTTACAACTTTTTTCGGTTTTTTCCTAATACCAGAGATCTTTATTGTTATTTTTGAAACAATGATTCTTTATTAAGCATGGAAGACAATAAAACTGAGATTAGAATTTGTCTGGGAAGCTCCTGCTTTGCACGTGGAAACAAGAAAATGGTCCAGGTTGTACAGCAATTTCTGATGCAATATCACCTGGAAGAAAAAGTCAATTTTCATGGTTCTCACTGTTTTGGACACTGCGGAGAAGGGCCAATGATTCAGATCGGAGATAATTTAATACATTCACATGATCCTGATGAATTGAAAAGACTGTTAAAGAACCATTTTGGGCTATGAAAAAAACAAATGTTCAAGAAAGCAGGCCTGATGATCAAATCATCTGGATTGAGCCTGAACCTTGCATACTTTGTTATGCTTGTGTCCGTGAGTGCCCGGCAATGGCCATCGAAGTAAAAACAAATGTCGACCACGTAAGCATCCTGGCCAATCGTTGCATTGCCTGTGGATCCTGTTATACAATCTGCCCAACCCGTGCGGTAAGAATTCAGTCTGACCTCGAAAAAGTCAGAGATTTGCTGAAAACAGGAAAACACGCCAGCGCCATTATCGATCCCAGCATTTCGGCGGAATTCCCGGACATTACAGATTACAGGAACTTTGTAGGTATGGTCAGGGCACTGGGTTTCTCTGGTGTCTATGACCTTTCTTTTGCCGTTGACCTGTCGGCACAAGCCCATTCATCGCTATTTGCAGATTTCAAAGGAAAATACAGAATAACTTCAAAGTGTCCGGCCGTTGTTTCGTATATTGAGAAACACCACCCGCTACTTACAGAAAACCTGGTACCGGTGTATAGTCCGGCATCCATTATGGCCAGGATAATCCGCGAAAGGGAATCCGAAGAAACATTTGTAGTTCTCATCAATCCCTGCCTGGCAAGTCGCCTCGAATTGGGAAAGAGCGGCGAACCTCACCGTATCGACGCTCAGATATCCTTTACCGAAATCCGTGAATGGTTTTCAACTCAACAAATTTCAGAGAACTCGGTTGAATTTTCCGAATTCGATCCGCCAAATGGCAGAAAAGGAGCACTCTTTCCCCTTTCTTCAGGTTTCATGCAGGCAGCAAATCAATTCGAAGACCTGTTGATGAGTAATTTCCTATCCACCGATGGCCGGCAGGATATGATTGAATCTATTGATGAATTTGCCACTTCATATGATATCAGGAAGCATCTCGACCTCTTCTATTGCGAAGGGTGCATCATGGGCCCCGGAATGTCATCCGGCGGACACAAATTCCGCCGAAGGACTCTCGTAACCGATTATGCATCAAAACGAATTGAAAATTTCGTCGATAAAGACTGGCAATCAGACCTCGAGAAATACCAGATCTCAGATATTACCAGGCAATTTACTCCCGATGATCAGATTCTGCAATTGCCTGACGAAACCGAAATCAGCGACATACTCAAACTTATCGGAACATCAGGTGATCATGATACCAACCGCGGATGCCTGGCCTGCGGATATAAAACCTGCCGTGATTTTGCCATTGCTGTAGCGCT
>CAIXHD010000441.1 GCA_903919065.1 uncultured Bacteroidota bacterium | reverse complement strand
CTTATTTCCAGCTCAACTGTTTGATCAATAATTGACAGCTTTGAATACCAGCTGAACAATCTCCACCGCAACGATAGTAATTAAAATCCTGTAAATCCAGATTTTGGCTGTTTCTCGCTGCGCAAATTTGCTGCCTAAATAAGCACCAGACCGAGCAAAATCAGGCTGGCAGCATCCAGAACAATCAAACCGGACCACACCCCGATGAAATAGAAAACGATATAATGAAACCAGCGCATCCTGGGTTCTGCTAAACCTTTTCTTGTCAGCAATGCCCTGACATTGGTAATAATCAGGATCATAGCAATGACGACGGCAATGGTAATCATTACACCTACCACTTTTCCGGGGAGAATCGAGGCAATGATGACACCGGTGACTGTACCGAATGCAACAGGTATGGTGATAATCAGGGCTTTTCGCCAGTTGATCATCTGGTTTTGATTGAAATTATACATTGCCATTAACGACCCGGCCATGATTGGCAGCCTGTTGGTGGCATTCGCAATGGTTGGCGGCAAACCCAGAAAAAGCAGGAGCGGGAGGGTAACTGTTGAACCACTGCTGGCAAGAGCATTAATAAATCCGCTCAGGATTCCGGCAGCAATTAAAATGGCGATTTCGACTATAGATGGCATAAGACATCAAAGTTGCCAACTTTAAGCGAAATAAGCTAACCGGATGCATAGATATTAAAGTTGGCAACTTTAAGTTAATCCGGCAAGGTGAACGAAATTGTCGTTCCATCTCCCACCTTGCTTTCCACCTTTATTTTTCCACCATGCTGGGTAACGAAATTCTTGCACAGGATTAATCCTATTCCGGTACCTTTTTCATTGTTGGTTCCGCGCGTGGAAACTCTTTCATCACTCTTAAAAATCTTTTCAATCTGCTGAGCATCCATCCCAACACCCTGATCCCTGACCGATAGGAGAGCCTCTTTTCCCTGAGTTTTGGCGGTTATAGAAATGCTGGAGTTAACGGGTGAGAACTTGATGGCATTTGATACCAGATTCCTCAGTATGGTTTGAAACATATTGCTATCGAAGCGCGCAGACAGCCCGAACTGAACATCATTTTTAATAGTTACTCCCTTTTGTTTGGCCGAAGCCTGATGTATTGAAATTACTTCATCAACGATGGGGGTGACAAGCTGGAAGTGTGGATTAAAAGCTATTTTACCTGTCTCAGACAGCGACCATTGCAAAAGGTTGTCCAGTAAATCGTATACATGCGTCAATGATTTATTCAGGGAATCTGCCTGTTTCAGGTGCGAGGGATCAGGATGGTGTTGAGCCCCCTCCTTTAGAATCTCGGAAAGTCCGAGAATTCCGCTGAAAGGGCTTCTGATATCATGCGCGATCATCGAGAAGAACCTCTCCCTGGTCTGGGAAATTTTCTTCCTTAGCATGTGCGTGCGGTATGCAAATATAAGAAGGACCAAAAGAACGATAACCCCGGCAGCCAGTGAATATAAAAGGGTCCTTTCACGGTGAATGCGCGTTAGTTTATCCAAATCTTCTGTCCGCAGGTCCTCAGCTTCCTTTGCACGGGATAATTCAGCCTGATACTCAAACTCGTTTTGTCTGAGCCTGGCCTTTTGCTGAGACAGTTCAATTGAATCTTCAAGTGTTTTTAACTCCCTGAGATATTCGCCGGACTTCTTGTAATTGCCCCTGTTTTCTTCCAATAGAGCCAGCTTGTCCAGAAGTGTCCGGATAAGGTCGTAACTTTTACATTCTCTGGCTAGTTTAAGAGACTGCAGGAAGTATTCGTGCGCAATATCAGGATGACGGGAAAAAACCATTAAAGCCAGGCTCATGTATGCGGATGAGATCTGATAGGGATCATTTGATTGTTCCGCAGCTCCAAATGCCAGCTCAATGTATTTCCTGGTTTCCTCCTCCTTGTTTTTATTAGAGTAAAACTGTGCAATGTTAGAGTAAACTTTTGCCAGGTAGGGGAAATCCTGATGTGACTTGTGGTATTCAACCGACTTCTGGTAATTGGGGAATACAGAATCCATAATTCCCATCATGAGGAATGCATTTGCAATATCGTTGTAAAACCTCCCCTTTAACAAGGTATCAGTTCCTGCGAATGCAAGTCCTTTTCTGTAATATTCCAGCGCTTTATCATTGTCTCCAAGCTTCAAAAAAATTCCGCCTAAATCACGATAGCTGTTTGAAATGATTATTGTGTCATTCTTCATTTCACCTATTAACAGCATCTGGTTGTATTGCTCGGCAGCATTAGTCAATTCGCCGGCCTCGAAGTAATAATTGCCCAGGTATTCATATAGATGAAATTTGATGTCAGTCTCTTCAGACAGGGCACCTGTATTTAATCCCCTTATGGCATATTCGGGAATAAGAAAGTCATCCTCCGTGTTGGCAGCAACCTTGCATATTTCCAGACAGGTCCTGGAGTACGAGGAATCAATGGCAGACTGGCGCTCGATAAGATATCGCAGGCTATCTATCCGGGTTTGACCGGAAACAATAATCTGGCATGCCAGAATTAGAATCAGACCGGTAAAAAAAATCCTGATTTTTAACATGAGCAGGCGAATGTACTGTAAAGTTGCCAACTTTAAGCACTAAGTCAGCCTGGTGCCCCTATTGTTAAGTTGGCAGCTTTAGTGGCACCAGGCAACCTGGT
>CAIXHD010000440.1 GCA_903919065.1 uncultured Bacteroidota bacterium | reverse complement strand
ATCATTGTTGCCTTTCTTCCACTCTTCTTCCTTTCGGGGATGGAAGGCAGAATGCTGAAACCACTGGGTATTGCGTTCATCGTTTCGCTATTCGTTTCGTTGATTGTGGCCATGACACTCACCCCATTGCTCAGCAAGCTCCTATTGTCGGGCGAAAAATATCTGGCAAAAAACAAGAAGGAAAAATGGCTGACCCGACAAATGACCCGTCATTATCAGAAATCCCTGGAATGGGCGCTGAGACATAAACGGATCGTTCTGGGATCCTCACTCCTGCTATTATTGGCAGCCATACTTGCCTTTTCCACGCTTGGCCGCAGCTTCCTTCCGGAATTTAATGAAGGTTCGCTCACTCTGTCTGTGGTTACTAAGCCGGGGGCTTCACTTGAGGAGAGCAACCGTCTGGGGAACCTGATCGAATCGGAACTTTTGTCCATATCCGAGGTAACCAGCACGGCACGCCGGACCGGTCGCGGTGAGCTGGATGAACATTCCCAGACCGTGAACAGCGCAGAGGTGGATGTCAATTTCACAACCAAAGACAGACCACGCGAGGAATTCATGGCTGAAGTCCGTTCAAAGCTGGCAGGAATACCCGGCATTGCAGTAACTGTGGGACAGCCACTTGGACACCGTATTGATCATATGCTGTCGGGTACCCGCGCTAACATCGCCATCAAAATATTTGGTTCCAATTTAAACCAGATGTTTGCAGTCGGCAATGAGGTGAAAGGTGCGATCAAAGACATTCCCGGATTGGTGGATGTCAACGTGGATCAGCAGATCGAGATTCCGCAGATTCAGATCAGGGCAAACCGGGAGATGCTGGCACAGTATGGCATATCAATCGGAAAATTCAATGAATTTGTGGATATCGCTTTCGGCGGCGAAAAACTGTCGGACATTTATGAAGGACAACGCCGGGTTGATCTGGTATTGCGACTGAACAAGGATTACACGGAAACGATTGATGGGATCCGTTCGGCTTTGATTGATACCGAGGATGGGAAACAGGTTCCGCTCGAAGAGGTTGCCTCGATTGTTTCGGTTGCCGGTCCGGGAACCATCAGCCGGGAAAACGTGCAGCGAAAAATAGTTGTATCGGCCAATGTCACCGGCAGGGATATCCGCAGCGTTGTGAATGATATTCAGAAAAATGTGAATGAAAAGATCGTTTTGCCCGAAGATTTCCGCATTGAATATGGCGGTCAGTTTGAGAGCGAAGCCCGTGCCTCACAATCCCTGATGATTACCTCAATCCTCGCGCTTTTTGTCATTTTTCTCCTCCTGTTCCAGGAGTTTAAAAATTTCAAACTGGCCGGAATCATCATGCTTAACCTGCCGCTGGCACTCATCGGAGGGGTCTTTTCCATCTATTTTACCTCCGGAGTACTAAGCATTCCCGCCATTATTGGGTTCATAACCCTGTTTGGGATCGCCACGCGAAACGGAATCCTGCTGGTTGCCAATTATCAGCATCTGGAAAAGGAGGGCACCCCACTCTATACTACGGTTACCAAAGGATCGACCGACCGGTTGAACCCGATTCTGATGACCGCTCTGACCGCTGCATTGGCCCTCATCCCTCTGGCAATGAAAGGTGACTTATCGGGTAATGAAATTCAGAGTCCGATGGCGAAAGTGATATTGGGCGGTTTATTGACCTCCACGCTACTAAACATTTATGTGGTGCCTATTATGTACAGTATTTTTAAAAAGTCGGGCACCCCTAAAACTGAAAAATTATGAGAGCACTGATTATTTTAATATCCATTCTGACTGTGGGT
>CAIXHD010000439.1 GCA_903919065.1 uncultured Bacteroidota bacterium | reverse complement strand
CAATTATCAGAATTATAGTATTTTGTGATTAAATATTTTGGCGAAAGTATGGTTTTGATCATTTAACCAACCGATTGAATGATCCATCTGGTAGCTGTCTATTTTCTTATATACCACCTGTCAGCTATTTGATTTAACTTTGTAATATCCTTATTTAAAGGCTGATAACTACAATAGATCCAATGCGAAATATTAAGCTAATGTCATGTCATACAGTGAGTTATGTTTGTTTCAAAAGGGACTTGTCAGCTTTATAAAGCTGACAGCTCTACTTCAGATGACAGCTCTACTTCTGCTGTCTTCTTGCACCCGCCCCGCTCAGGACCCCGGTATAACTTTTATGGTGGCCGATCCGGGCCATTTTCATGCTGCATTAGTCCTGAAATCGATCTATGCCGGAGTCAATCCAAAAGTATACGTTTTTGCACCTGAAGGCCCTGAACTAAGAGATTTCAAGACCCGCGTGGAAGGCTACCGTTCCAGGGCTGAAAACCCTGCCCCATGGGAAATAAAAGAATTTCAAGGACCGGATTTTTTTGAACGTATGATTAAGGAAAAGCCGGGTAACGTCCTTATCCTGGCTGGCAATAACCGCAAAAAGACGGATTATATTCTTAACGCCGTGCAAAACGGTATTAACGTGTTTTCCGATAAGCCGATGGCCATCAATTCGGAGAATTTCAACCAATTAGAAAAAGCATTTGCAGAGGCGAAAAAGAGGGGAGCGCTGTTATATGATATTATGACCGAGAGATTTGAGATTACTTCAATCCTCCAGAAAGAGTTGTCCCTGATGCCTGAGGTTTTCGGTGGCCAATTGGCAGGTACCGCTGCTGATCCCGGCGTTTCAAATGAGAGCGTGCACCATTTCTTTAAATTCGTTTCCGGAGCCAGGCTAATCAGACCGCCATGGTTCTTTGATACCGAACAGGAGGGAGAGGGAATTACTGATGTCACTACACACCTCATTGATTTGGTTCAATGGGCTTGTTTTCCTGATCAAAGCATAGATTATCATAAGGATATTCAAATATCCTCAGCCCGTCACTGGAAAACCGATATCCAACGCAATCAGTTTATGGAAGTCACCGGTCTGACCACTTATCCTGAGTACCTGATCCCATACGTTAATGCTGATTCAGTTCTGCAGATATTCTCTAACGGAGAGATCAATTATCAGCTTAAAGGAATAAATGTCAGGGTATCCGTTACCTGGAATTATAGAGCGCCTGAAGGTGGCGGCGATACCCATTATTCCGTGATGAAAGGCTCATTGGCCAGGCTTGAAATAAGGCAGGGCCCGGATCAGAAATTCAAGCCGGAACTGTACATTTTTCCTGTGGCCGGTGATCAGGTTTACCTCGATGGATTAAGTGGTGCAATTGCCCAGCTAGCTGCAAAATATCCGGGTTTAGCAGTGGAAACGATAGAAAACGGATACCATGTTCAGATACCCGATGCCCTGCGACCCGGGCATGAAGCCCACTTTGCCCAGGTGACACAGAATTACCTCCGATATCTGAAGGAGGGCAGCCTTCCGGTTTGGGAAGTACCCAATATGCTGGCAAAATACTGGCTGACCACTAAGGCAAGAGAGATCAGCCAGATCAGATAAGGCAAAAACTATTGTTATAAGCTTGGGCAGATAACCCAATGACTAAGTTGATCAAATAAGGCAGATAATCGTTGATGCTATTCCCAGGCCGGAGGAGTAACTCCCAAAAGATGCCTGACGAAAAAGTCCATCCTTTTATGATCACCATAAGGTCCTCCGCTTGAATGATCCATGCCCGGAACCACCAGCAGGTCGAAGTCCTTATTTGCTTTAATCAATGCATTTACAACTTGCATCGTGGATGTTGGATCAACATTATGGTCCATTTCACCAACGATCAGCAGCAATTTGCCCTTAAGCTTGGAAGCATTTACCACGTTTGAACTGGTTTCGTACCATTCCCCGATCGGGTAGCCCATCCACTGCTCATTCCACCACATCTTGTCCATCCGGTTATCCTGACAGCCGCAGGAGGAAACAGCCACCTTGTAAAATTCCGGATGGAAGAGAACGGCCCCTGTGGAGTTCTGACCGCCGGCTGAGGTTCCGTATATCCCAACGCGCGAAATGTCAATGTATGGAAATTGTTTTGCCGCTGCCTGCATCCATAAAATCCTGTCGGGAAAACCGGCATCGCCAAGGTTCCTCCAGCATACATCATGGAATGCCTTCGACCGGTTGGCCGTGCCCATTCCATCAATCTGGACAACAACAAAACCCAGCTCCGCATAGGACTGCAT
>CAIXHD010000438.1 GCA_903919065.1 uncultured Bacteroidota bacterium | reverse complement strand
GGCGGCAAGAAAAAAATAGACAAGTTTTATCCGCGCAGTTTTAATCTGGGAATTTCACGTCAGGCATTTTATCAGGTTGGCGGATATCCTGAAACCAGAATGCATCCGGGTGAGGATATGGTTCTCAGCATTGAACTCTTCCGACATGGATTTAAATCGGGATTTGTTCAGGATGCCTTTGTATATCACAAGCGCCGAACCGCTCTTGCCAAATTCTTCAGGCAGGTATTCGGATTTGGTAAAACACGGCTGATCATTTCCAAAGTGTATCCCGAAACTTTCAAAATCTTTTATCTGGCTCCGGCAGCTTTTTTGCTTGGATCCGTTTTTCTCGTTGCCCTGACATTAATTGCCGGTTTGTGGGCTTTGCTTCCGCTCCTTGTCTGGTCAGGATTGGTGCTTATAGACGCAACTGTACAAAACAAGTCATTGGTAACAGGGCTGATCTCTGTAATTGCTTCGTTTATGCAATTATACGGATATGGGTACGGGTTCCTGAGTGCTGTCTGGACAGTAATATTCCTCCGAAAAGATAAATACGGTGTGCTGACTAAAGGGTTTTATCCTGTCCGTCAACTGAAGAACTGATCATGCCTTTTATTTCATCAATGGTCTCCGGATTGAAATACTTCATCTGCGGATATCTGTTGTTCCAGGTAATTTGCCTCTTCGCGTAATGCCTTGTATTTCTTTTGATTAGCCGGATAGCCTCCCGGAGATCATACTTGCCATCGAACATCTCAAATAATTCCCGATAGCCAACCGTATTGAGCCCATTCAGGTGTTTCATCGGGAGGAGTGCTTCAGCTTCTTTCACGAGCCCGGTTGCAATCATCTGATCCACCCGCTGGTCTATTCGCTCATAAAGCAGGTTGCGTGGCAATTCCAATCCGGTAAGCAGGATATTAAAGTTCCTGTTAACCTGATGTTTAACCAGGAATGAGGAGAAAGGTTTTCCGGTTGTCAGGCACACTTCCAATCCACGCAATACCCTGGCTGGATTTTTTTTGTCGACTTTCTGGTAAAAGTCGGGATCAAGCGCGGATACTTCGGCAAGAATACTTTCGAGTCCCTCGCTTTCATACCGCAATTTAAGAGCTGCACGGATTTCCGGGTCCGGATCAGGAATGTCATCAATGCCGTTCAGTATCGCGTCCATATATAATCCGGTTCCACCTGTCATGATAACAATCGAATGCCGACTGAACAGATTCTTCAGAAGTTCAAGAACATCCTGCTCAAACAGGAAAGCAGAATAATAATCGTGGATGGATAAATTATTTATCAGGTGATGAGGAACCAGAGAAAGCTGGTATGGATCAGGTTTAGCAGTACCAATCGACATTTCGCGGTACATCTGTCGGGAATCGCAGGAAATTATTTCGGTCTTCCAATGCTGCGCGAGTTTTATGCTCACATCGGTTTTGCCCGAAGCCGTGGGTCCGGCGATGATCAGTAGGGTGGGAGCCATTTTTTAAATATTGATCAGAAATTCCATGGTGTCAATTTGGTCGGCATAATCCCAAAGTTCTGGTTTTTGCGCGGTTCCATAAGGCACCAGCTCCGTATTCCCTGATTTATGGCCGCACAGGCACTGGATTTCGGTTTTATATGGCTTTAACTCTGTGAATAGATTCTGCTTATTAGTGTAGTAGCTGTAATGGACGATTCCGATCGGGGAGTGGAGGCTTTCATTTTCGACTAGCAAAACCGGGTCCGTATCGAAAAAGGGTATTTTTAACAGGGATAACCGGGCTTTCTGAAAACGGTGATTATTGCTGAAGGTAGCACAGGGATCAGTTTCAGTATACGAATTTAGCGGATCAACCAGATTTTCAGGGGAATATCCGGCCGGTAAGAAAAGGTGGGAAACACTTCTGCAGCCCAGCCCATAATACTGGAGAATATCACCGGCAAGGTTCCGGAGATCATCATAAGTCTCATTTCGGTCAATTATAGCTGCTGAACTGCGGTTCTTCCTGATGATATGAGGGATGTGTCCATACTCCGACTGGAAATATCTTGAACTGTTATTGCTTCCGGTGGCAATGACCGCATCAGGAGATTTGCTCAATTCCCCGTAATGAATAAGTTCCGAAAAGCGGGGCTCAATTTTGATCAGTTCCGCGGCTATTGCCGTTAACAGAATGTCATCACGCGATGATAATTTCCCGACAAACCGGTTTCCGGTGATCAGGACGGATACAAAATCGTGGAACCCGACAAGTGGAATATTTCCTGCCGTTATCACGAGAATATTCCTGCTGGATAACCCTTTACGAATGTTGTATAAATCAGTCCAGCGGAAAAGATTACTGTGGGTGAGTAATTGCGTCCAGGCTTTCAATGCCCTGTCTACCTCGCTTTTCGTGAACCAGTTATTGGCTTGAAATGCCTGCTCCGGCAGGCTGCCGGACATCATGTGCGGTAAGCGGGTTCCCAGTTCTGCAAAGGATGATATTCGGGTTTTGAGATCCATTGGTGGAAGTAAAGAGTTAAAAATAGCTCAAAAATTCTTGTTCTGCTTAGGTTTCCGTAATTTGCGGTGCCGAATTTTTATATCGTGAAAAAGAACAGCCAATATTTTAGACAAATAGCCTTGACCAAGGAGAATTTCCGGATCTCCTTTATATCAATTCGGTCGAATTTACTGAGGACCATTCTTACGGTATTGATTATTGCTTTTGGTATTATGGCCCTCGTGGGTATTCTCACCACTATAGACTCCCTAAAACGATCGGTAAATTCTTCTTTCTCAGCAATGGGGGCTAATTCTTTCAGTATCCGGAGCCGGGGTTACAATGTTCAGATTGGAAATCACCGCGACCGGGTAAAAAACTATTCAAAGATCTCCTACCTTGAAGCTGACCGGTTTAAAAAAGAATTTAAAGCTCCGGCTGCAGTCTCGGTTTCGATCGGTGCTACAGGAAATGGGACTATAAAGTTTGAATCTGAGAAGACGAATCCGAATGTTTCGGTGCGGGGTGTTGATGAGAATTACCTGGTGACTGCCGGTTATGAGATTGCGCAGGGGCGGAATTTTACTGAAGCCGATATCAGGAGTGGTGAAAACAACGTGCTGATCGGCTCTGAAGTGGCCTCGAGCCTGTTTAAGCAGGGCAGGGATCCGCTGGATAAAATCATTACCGTATCGAACGGCAAGTACCGGGTAATCGGAGTTCTCAAGGAAAAAGGGGCAACCATGATCGGGAGCGGCGACCGGCTGTGTATTATTCCGGTTACCAATGTGAGGCAATATTTTTCCTACCCGAATATGTCCTTCAGTATTACCATTTTGCCGAATGAGAGGGTTTCCATGGATGAAACCATGGGAGAGGCGGAGAATCTTTTTCGTGTGATCCGGGGCCTGGATCCTCTGGATGCATCAGATTTTTATACTGTTAAAAGCGACAGCATAGCAGAGCTGATGATCAGCTCACTCTCGAGTATAACCATAGCAGCAACACTGATTGGAATCATAACGCTCCTGGGGGCAGCTATCGGCTTGATGAATATCATGCTGGTTGCCGTTGCTGAGCGCACACAGGAGATCGGAATC
>CAIXHD010000437.1 GCA_903919065.1 uncultured Bacteroidota bacterium | reverse complement strand
TTCACATGCATAAAACTGGGTAATCGGTAGATTTTCAATATGGAAGGAGGTAGTACCCCCGGATTTGGAAACATACAAACCTCCATCGCTGCAGAGTAAAGAGAGAGCGTTATCCTTTGGATGAACAAAAACTCCGTGCATGTCAACATGCGCTGAGCTGAATGTCATAGACCAGCTTGTTCCGCCATTGGTTGTTTTGTATGCGTTAAATCCGGATACATAGGCGATATTAGGATTGATGGGATCTACGTCAATTTCACTAAACCACCACCAATAGGAGGATCCCTCGTTTAAAACTGCCGTGGGGGTCCACCGGTCGCCACCGTCGATAGTTTTGTATATGCCTTTTAAATAGCCGGTTGAATCAGTATATGTTGCATAAAGCACCAGCGGGTTTGAATCTGCAATATCGATGCCGATCCTGCCAACATTGCCTTTTGGTAAACCATTAAGAAGCTCGGTCCAGGTATCACCACCATTTACTGATTTCCAAAGTCCGCTAGATTTACCTCCGTAACTTTGATAGGGTGGGCGGCGTGTACGCTCCCACATAGAGGCATATAGGATATTGGGATTCGATGTGTTTATGCATAGATCGGATGCACCTGTTGAGTCTGTCAGGTAAAGCACTTTTTGCCAATTGCTGCCGCCATCACGGGTCCGAAATACTCCACGCTCTGAATTATCGGAAAACAAATGCCCCATGGCTGCCACGTATACTGTATCGGGATGAATCGGATCGATTTTCACCCTTCCGATACTGCCGGCTGAAGTCAGACCGCTTTGTGTCCAGGTATTCCCGGCATCTTTTGATTTATATACCCCATAACCTTCATAGGTATGTGAACCACCACCGGCATTGGGTTCGCCGGTCCCGGCATAAATGATCTCCGGACTGGTTTTGGAAATATCCATATCCCCGATTGAAAGTGCTACCGCATTATCAAATATGGGAGTCCAGCTGGTACCAAGATTCGTCGACCTGAAGATGCCACCTGAGGCTGCAGCAAGATATATCGTATTCTGATCATTAGAAGGCATCTCTATGTCTGTAATCCTTCCTCCGATATTTGTCGGACCAACAGCAATCCATGCCACCTGTCCTGTTTTTAAATCCGATTTCTCCATATCCTTGGTCTGCTCCATTGCTTTATAATAAAGGTCGGATTGCAGATTGTTTCCAGGATAGGCGCGCTGTTGATAAAACCAGTCATTGGGATGTTTCTCATTCTCACCATTTTCTGAGCGACTCTTTTTATCGCAGCTTACTGCCATTAATATCAGGGCACCGAGAATGGCTGATAAGGGCCAATAAATCAGTTTATTTTTCATGTTCGGGAAAATTATGGCTGCTAAAGTAAACTTTTCCAAGTTTGATTCATAGAAATATATATCTTTGTTATCGAATTAACAGCAATCTGAGTGGGAGTCTATATGACCACAAGGATTTAATTAACAGTCTGATCCGGAGGATGATCTAATGGAAAAGAGAATTGGAAGCGTATTAATCCTGCTGCAGGACAAGGCAGCAGCTCCACAGGTTAACTTCATAATCTCAAGTCATTCATCCATTATTATCGGTCGCCAGGGTTTACCCGTGAATAATTCCGCGTCTGGAATTATTTCGTTGGTACTTGAGGGCACAACGGATCAGATCGGGTCTTTAACTGGTCAGCTTGGCCGTATAAAAGGGATTGAAGTAAAGTCGGTTGTTCTTAAAATCAAGGATGATTATGAAAAAAATTAAGATGTTCATTGTTATGCTGTGTCTCGGAGCAGCATCTGTTTTCGGGCAGAATCTGAGTATTTCCGGTAAGGTTTCAGTTGCCGAAACAGAGCAGGCACTCGCTTATGTATATGTAAAAGTGGAAGGCAGTTCGGCTCAAAGTGCGTTTACTTGCCTAACTGATCAAGACGGAAATTTTACCATAAAAGGCCTCTCGTCCGGAGATTATTCTTTATCAGTCAGTAGCCTTGGGTTTTACCCTCTGGTCCGGAAAGTTCGTCTGAACGATGTCAGTGAAGCCGGAATTGCGCTGGTACTGAAAACTGCCATGATACCACTGGGAGAAGTTCCTGTATCAAGCTTAAGATACAATAAGCTCGAAAAGGATGTTGCTCTGCCGGTGGCTGTTGTTCCCCGTGAGTATTTTCCACGCCAGTCAGCCATGACACTGTCAGATGTTTTATCGCGTGAACCGGGTGTGTCACTTTTTCGTGATGGGGGTTGGGCCACTTCAGTGAATATCAGGGGACTTGGTGAAGGACGGATGGTAAGCCTTGTGGATGGGAACCGTATTGAGACTGCTTCAGATCTTGTTGCCGGCCTATCGATGTTTGACGTGAATGAGATTGAGCGGGTGGAGATAATCAAAGGTGCGGCATCATCAATATATGGAACCGGAGCTTTGGGTGGGGTAGTGAATATTATCACCAAACAGGGTAATTATTATGATAGACCTACAATTCATGGTTCAGCTGCCGCTTCTTATCAGACGGTTAACAACCTCCTGGGAGCGCATATGGAAATGGAGTCCGGTTCAAAAATATGGAAGGTAAGGGTAAGCGGAGGATACCGAACAGCAGGTAATTACAAAACTCCCGACGGCATTCAGCCAAATTCTCAGTTTACTGACCAGAATTTAAATGCATCGCTGGGAATCCGTCCGGTTAAAAATCATGAACTGGAAGTTAATGCCCAGCATTTCCAGGCATTGAATGTGGGAATCCCAGGAGGAGCTCCATTCAGTGCTGTGTCAACCGCGACTTATCCCGAGGAAAAGAGGCAGCTGATTTCTGCAAAGTATACGATCAAGAATTTGCTGCCGTCCATGGACGAAGTTAGTTTGCGTGTTTATCATCAATATATTCTCCGTGATGTGGAGCTGATTCCGAATACTCCGCCAACAGTGAGTGGCAATACCAGGCTGACGGCAGAAAAGGTAACGCCACGCGGCAACCACAATACTGATGGAATGGTATTGGAATCAAAATGGAAAACCGGTAACAACGGCAAATTGGTTGGTGGAATTGATATGTGGCAGCGGAAACTGGTTACCACGAGAGATAAATATATTCTTCAGGAAATCATCAATTCATTTCAGCAGGTTCAGTCCTCCATGCAGGTTATCCGATCGGAGAAACCAAATCCTGACTCTCAGTTCGGCAGTGCAGGGATCTTTTTGCAGCATGAATCCAGCATGCTGAACGACAAACTTGAATTAACGGTTGGAGCCCGTCTCGACAGGATAAGGGTAGCCAACGATCAGGGGCTTGATCCTTTTGGGATAACAGTAAATGGTGTGGCAAAGGATCCTGTTCCAAATCAGAGGATAATTTTTGCAGCTGATACCATCGGTGCCTGGTCATGGTCAGCGAATGCCAGTGCTCTTTATCATTTGCTCAAGACTATGGATGTTACCCTGAACGTAGGACGTTCATTCAGAAGTCCGTCACTGGAAGAACGG
>CAIXHD010000436.1 GCA_903919065.1 uncultured Bacteroidota bacterium | reverse complement strand
TGCAAGCCGATTGGATTACCGGACAGGAGCAGTTATACCTGCCTTCTCACCGGGCGAACTATACGGTGCCGTGCCTGAACTGGCAGAAATCTGCAATCTGCATACGGAAAAAGTATTTGCCGTATTCAGTGAAAACATGGGCCCGGATCAGTATAAAGCCCTTGCGATTGCTATTAAGAAAGAGATTGAAAGCGGTGTTGATGGCATTGTCATTGGTCATGGCACTGATACTTTGGGTCATACAGCAATGGCACTATCCTTCATGGTCCAGAATTCACCAGTACCTATAATTTTAGTAGGATCGCAACGCTCTTCCGACAGACCATCCTCAGATGCCGCGCTTAACCTGATGCATTCCTGTTATGCTGCAGGTCATGGAGATATTGCAGAGGTAATGGTTTGTATGTTCGGACCCACCTCCGACGAGTATGGCTTCTTGCATCGCGGTACCCGAGTCCGGAAAATGCACTCCTCCTATCGTTCAACATTCCGCACGATTGGCGACACACCCATCGCAACGGTTAGAAGAGGTGAAATCAAGCTGATCAAAAAGAAATACAATCATCGCCGTAAGGACCGAAATGTCGATATATACCCATACTTTGAAGACCGGGTTTCGATGATTTACTTTTATCCTCACATGCATCCTGATACAATCGACTCTTTAGTCGACCTCGGATACAAGGGTATAATAATCATCGGCACTGGATTGGGTCATGTGAATAAAGAGCTGTATCCGGCAATTGAACGTGCGCGTGACCGTGGAGTGGCAATATATATGACTGTTCAAACTCTTTGGGGCTATGTACACATGTATGTTTATGATACCGGCCGCGATTTGATGGCTATGGGGGTCATCCCACTTGAAAACATGCTGCCGGAAGCTGCCTATATCAAATTAGGATGGGCTTTGGGCCAGACCTCCGACCTTGAAAAAGTAAAAGAGATCATGCTCAAGCCAATCAATGAAGAGATTACTGGCCGTGAACCCTATAATGGATACCTGGTGTATCAGGGTGGCGTTCCTGAAGTAGAAGATTTTATCAGGAAATACAGGAAGTAAAAATCTGCTCAAATTCACTCATGATCATTGCTGTTGCTCCCCAAATCTGATATCCGGAAGCATCGTAATAAGGTGCAGTGATTTCCATATCTGATCGCTTCAGGACCATGGTTTTCCTATTTTCAGGATTAAAAAGATTCTTTAACGGAGTTATTATCACTCCGTTAACTTCTTTTTCGTCACAGATAAACTCAGGTTGTGACTCAACATAGCCGATTACTGGCTGAATAATATAATTACTGTGAGGAACGTATAAGGGAGTCAATTTACCGACCACCTTAATCAACTCCGGATTCACTCCAACCTCTTCAAAAGTCTCCCTTTTGGCGGTATAAAAAAGATCCGGATCGGATTTCTCGGCTTTTCCGCCTGGAAGCGATATCTGACCGCCATGGGGCCCGCCCGGTGTTCTGTGAATAAAAACAATACTTAATCCATCGGCTGCTGGAAATAACAGAATCATGACGCCGCTTGAGCGCGGATTCGACCCATCGAACTGGTCCATCCCCGGTGGCCGTACGGACGGAGCCATCAGTTCCTGAGCCGATTGGCCGGGAAGCTCCTTCTTCAGGCATTGACTAAGATGATCCATCAGACTATTAATCATAGAAATGCCAGTACACACCATATTTAAGGTGCGGCCTCATTGATGGATAATGAAGTACAGCAAAAGATTGTTCAGGAAGAATATCAGCAAAAGTCTGGCACCAGGCAACAAATATCCGGGTCCTCTTTACCTTTATCTGGCCAAATACGTTCAGGCCAGGATAGTTCCCAATAACCTTTTCATTCTGACCATAGAAAATTCCGGTTGCCGGCATATAGGCGTATCCGTAAAAACCAGTATTAAAGTTCAGGTCGAACCCGTATTCAACCTGCAATTCTCCACCTGTGGCCGGGAACTTTATATCATGATGGATATAGGTTGATGTGGAGCCAACAAACAATGGTAGCCGGATTTTATCGGAAGTACTGTATTGCACCAGGGCGGAAACCGATGATCTGAAAACTCCGGCAATAAAATCCTTGGAGCCTTTAGCCGAAAAAACCGTCATTGCGTTATTCAACTGTGCCGGTAAGCCCAGACTGTCAAAATAAATCCATCCCTTGTTAGCGATAGCACTACCAGTTAAAGTAGCCCGAAGCTTTGGATTATAGTATTTTAGGTTAATCCCTGATTCGTTTTGCCTGCTGAAATTATTATTCCAACGAAAATGATTCGATTGATAATTAGCAATGATCGGGTCGGGGGAACAGCCTCTTGTAAAAAGCTCTAATGAAATCTTCGATCCGCCTGATCTTTTGCCAGGGATAATACTGTAGAAAAGGTTGAAATTGTAATCACCGGCAGAATAACCTGCTGCGGTCCATGAACCTGAAATCTCCAGATTTGACAAGGAATCCCGCTTAACTATTTTCCCGTTCAAGCCCAAAGCATATCCATAGGTAATGGTATCTGTCTGCTGGTAACGATAAAAATCAGGATTAAAACCGCCATTCAGGACAAATGGAAACTTACCGATTCGCAGGGTATCAGAGACCAGGTCAATACTATTCGACCAGGACAAGAAGCTTATGGAATCTTTGGTAGTCTGATCCTCTGACCAGGTATTCTTATAAAATGCGGCATCAGTTTTTGAATCCGAATATTTGCGGGAGACATTTGATATTTTAAAAACATGAATTAAGCGCAGCCCTTTGCCATTAGGAAGCAAAGTATCCCTGGCAGGTAAAAGTGAATCCTTCATCACAGGCAGGGTATCCTTCAGTGCGATCAATGAATCCTTAGGGAGGGAGTCTTTTTGGACGGACAGATGAGGTTGGTGCTTCTCCAGTGAAATGAATCCGGATTGTACTCCCTGAAACATCAGGGCCGACATTTTCGTTGCAGCGCCTGATAGATTAACTGCCAGATAAGAAGGATCTGCAGATGCAGTTAATGATTGATCTGATTCCAGTCCGCCATTTTCAGAAAAGCCAAACGACTGTCTTGTGATCCCGGTTACCAGACCATAATTTTTCCTGTTAAGAATATAGTTGGCTGTTATTGAGGATGAGTTTGCCTTTTGATTATTAAAATGACCATCTGAGTTATAATAATTACCAAGGACAGTAATATTCCCACGGTTCTTCAGGCTGCGGGCAAAGATTGCTTTGATTGTTTGACCGTTCTTATCAGCAGTACCGCCACTATTATAATTGAGCAGTGAATAGGGAGATTTTGCAGAATAGAAAGTCAGGTCAGGACGATTGTATCCATATCCGTCTATTCCCTCGAAAACGAGTGGATTAAATGCATCTCTGACCGGTCTGTATTGGTTTATTACAGCTGGGAGGCCTGTATTTCCAAGATCGGACCATGAGCCGGAGGATGTTTTGTAGAGGGGCTGATGGAATTGGCTACCGGAGAGGATAGTATCGACAGGTTGGGCTGTAGTATCCTGGGTATTTATTTGGTAGCTGAACCGGCTGACGAGGGTTTTCGTTTTCTGGCCGAATCCGGACACTGAGAGTATCAGGAGCAGAATTATGAGATAAGCCGGGTTTTTCATGAGGGGGTAAAGATACAAAAAGCCCCGACTCTGATGAATCGGGGCTTTTAAAAAAGTCGGCGGCGTCCTACTCTCCCACACGAATGCAGTACCATCGGCGCTGGCGGGCTTAACTTCTCTGTTCGGAATGGGAAGAGGTGGAACCCCGCCG
>CAIXHD010000435.1 GCA_903919065.1 uncultured Bacteroidota bacterium | reverse complement strand
CCAAGCACCCAGCCACAGGTTGCCAGCCGGAATGGATTTCCAACAGCAGCAACCGCTTCCTGCGCAGCTTTCAGGTCGTCAATGGTAATTTTCAGATGCTCCGGCGTATTTCCGCTCCAGGTCCAGTCTTCCGGGGTCCAGTACCAATAATAATCGACCGGATAATTCCGCTTGATCCATTCGAACATCCCCTCATAATATTCGCCGGTTTTAGCAAGAGGATTCCGTGCTTTCACACGCTGAGGAACTATCAGAGGAGTTTCCGTTCCAACACAGGTTTTCAGCCCGAGTGTTTTTGCAAACCCAAAAGCTTCCCTGAAAAATTTTCCTGTTTTATTGAAAAGATCGATCTCCGCCTGCTCACCATCTGGCCATCCATTAATCCCGATCATATATTCATTGCCGTAGGAATCATTCTCGAACAAATCTCCCAGCTTATTTGAATAAAAGCTGGTCTGTTTTGCCGTGTAAGCCCAGGTGCTGTTTGTTGTTGTAAAATGCCTCGACTGATAAGCAGATTTCACTGTACCATCCTCATTCAGCTGATCTTTTGTTCCGATCCAAACCAGTGGTTCCGGCCCCACCCCGCCTTCGGGATAGGTATGCAATCCAAAGAAATTCATTTTCATTTTGACCATCTGGGAGAAATAGGCCTTATAATCCTCGAGCGACCACCAGTCGGGACCTTCCGGAAAATCATGAAACGGCTGAATGCCCCGGGTAGCAAATAACGGTGTGCCGGATTCATCCATTGCGGGTATTTCAGGTTTGATCTTCTGGTCGGGGATAACATCACCATGCAGATAAAACCTGATCCCAAGCTTTTCGACAAACGCATAAGCTCCAAAAAGAGTGCCTTGTGGTGAGCCCCCGATAATGACAGCCCGGTCCGGTTTCGTGGTTTGGGACGAGATCCCGTTGTTCAACGGGATGACAACTCCATTGGCTAAAAGATAACTCTCAACACCAAGATTTTCAATGGTGGCTAATCTTTCTGCCGGCAACAGCCCAGCAGGTAAACTTTGCCCCTTAACCATAAGCCAGATAAACTTCTTCGGCAGTTCCTGTCCTGTGTATACCTGAATGGGCAGCAGCTCGCCCGATCGGAGATACATATACCGGCGCACCTCTTTTGCGGCAAGTTCCACTTTTGAATCGGAGCCAGATGGATACATTATTACCGGTAGTTCCGGTTTCGCGCATGAACTCAGAAAGAGCAGAACGAGGAAAATGGTGAGGAGGCGAGGAGTTAAACAGGTGAGGAGGTGAGAAGTTAAATAGCTTAGAGGACGAGGACGAGTGGAGTTTGATGGTTTCATTGGATCAGGGTTAGGGTGATTTCAGTTACTGACCAGGGCAACAGTTTAAAGGTAGGATTTTTAGCGTTTTTTATCTTGATACTTTTTTCTGTCGTTTTTATTCCGTTTGTATTTTGGTAGCTGTTTGAGCAAAGTGGACCGTCACCACTCACTGTCCTGATTTTTACCGAATTCGGGTCCACTACAAACTCTTTCAGGTCGAGCTTCATATTTGGGGAGTCTGAACGATAATTCAAAAGGTAAATAATGAGCTTCGGACTCCCCTCTCCCGTGAGCGCAGCGAGCGCGGGAGAGGGGTTGGGGGTGAGGTGGATGCTCTTACTCAACCCCGCCTGCACGTAAACACCTGACAGGTTTTGCAGCGTATCAGTTTTCAGAACCCAGCGAAGCGGACTGCGGCTCATAAGCTCAAATACTTTGCCGGCTGGAGAGATAAACACGGTATCCTTTGTACATTCAATGATATTCTGACCCCAGGTATTCGCCAGGTTATTAAATGAGGCAAATTCAAAATCACCTCCCAGCCGCTGAAATAACAATAATTGCCGGGCAGCGTTCATGGCATAATTCCAGGAGATTTCGTGCTCCTGCAGCGTCATCTGATTTGGCGATTTCTGCATGTTCAGGGCATCCAGACTGGACTCTGACCAGTCGAGGGGCGCCAGCCATTCGGTATTGGAAAGTGTTATATGCGTTCCGTTCTGCCTGTTATATTCATTGATGATTGCCACATCGTGATTCAATTCATTTTCAATAATTGCCCGGTCAGTAATCACATCGATATATTTACCTGCGATTTCCAGCATCTCTTTCAGGTTATTATTGAACTTCCAGTATCCCACCATAACCAATTTGATATCCGGATCAACACTCTTCATCGCTTTTGAATATTCCACGCAACGCCTGGCATATTCTTCCCATCCAAAACGCCGGTATGCCTCATTGTCCAACTCCCAATATTTTACTTTTAGCAGATCAGGATAACCATGTTGCTTGCGCAGTGCCCCGAGACCAGATTCTTTGCTGCCATTACAATAGCTGACCCAGTCGGCCGCACGGTCGGCAGTACCGGTGAGAATATTTACACACAAAAAAGGTTCTGCCCCAATCATACGGCACAGCTCAACAAACTCCACTGTTCCGACATGATTTTCTTCGATCCCGCCCCAATACTCACTCACAACCGGCTGTCTGTCCAACCTCGGACCAACACCCTCACGCCAATCATAAAAAGAGGCAAAACACCCCCCTGGAAAGCGGATCATCGGAACATGAATCTTTTTCAATGCTTCCACAGTCTCCGGCCTCCAACCCCTTTCCGAATTCACGGGCATCAGGGAAAATCCATCAATGGCAACCTTTGTACCAGGCTCCACAGATACCGCAAATGTTGTTTTGCCGGTAAATGAACCCGGATCCAGTTCTACCGAAAACTCCCGGTATATTCCATCAGGCACCGAGATCGTTTTTTCAGAAATTGCCTTATCCATTTTCTTCTCCGGATAGAGCCCGATAGTAACTTTTACAGGATTTGATGCCGGATCGGCAGTTCTGGTATTACTGAAATAGCCTCGGAAGATATACTTAACCCCGGATTTTATCCAGATGCCATTCTGGGCCATGAAGGCCTTGCCGGTTTTTTGTCCGTTGTCCAGAACAGCAGCCTGAAGGCCGTGATGAAAATTCCAATACCGGTTAATACCATATCTAACCTCATCAGAAGCTGGCCAGGTATACCAATCATTGATTTCATACCCCGAATGCCACCACTTTTCCTTGCTGAGATTATCTGCCGCGGTTTTACCCAACCAATCCCAAAGGTTGGCTTTTAAAGGCGGCACCTCCTCAAAGCTGGCATTATACAATTTCTCAGCCCACAGTCCTTCAATCTGACGCCCAAGGCCTAATTCGATGAAGTTGCCGTATATCAATGGATTTACAGGTCTCTCATTAATCTGTCGTGAGGTGATTTTATAAGAAGCCGAGGCAATCTGAGCATAATTAGATGGAACTGTCAGAGCGAAAATTAAGCACCAAAGCAATATCCTTTTCATTGCAGTCAGCATTTTTAGAGTTTAATATGACTATCCCCGGTCATCTTCCCGGTAGTTTCTCCCAACCCGAAAACCTCCGCGAGCTTCTGATCCAGCGGCCCGGCTTCCTCATTGTAACGGCCAATAATCATCCCATTGGGATCAATCAGTATCTTGGTTGGTAAGGAGTGAATGCCGAATTTATCGCTTAGATCCTTATCATTTGGTTCATTTTTCATTTGTTTGGCCATATCAAACCCCCTTAAAACATGGCGCCAGGGAAGGCCATCCTT
>CAIXHD010000434.1 GCA_903919065.1 uncultured Bacteroidota bacterium | reverse complement strand
TTTGTCAATAGCGGTTTTGTCCTTCTCCTGCGATTGATCCCCGCAGCTTGCCAGAGTTATTGTCAATATGGCAATAACCACAAATGTTAATCTGTTTTTCATCTTTTCTTGATCTGTGTCAATCTCAAAAATACTGAAACTCCGGATCTTATTTGCTAAAAGCCAATTATTTCCGGAAACAGTCCACCATCAATTCGTCTTCCACAGCCTTGTTCAGGTCGAGCAAATGGAAATAGGTAACGATACCCGTCGGATCGATAAATTCGGTGAAGGTGAGTTTCAGATGCGGTGCACCTTTGCTCCAGGCACCTGGAGCTTCAACCCTGGCCTGGAGTGTTACTTTTGTGCCATCGGGACGGATTGAATGGTCTGCTTCGAGTTCACCCAAATCAGCCGGATCAACAATGATCCCGCTGAAATTGGGATATTTCTTCAGGATTTCCTCGTTTTGGGCAGTACCCAGGCAGTATACCACGGGGCCGCGGGCGAGGGCAACCTTACCCTCCTGCAACTGGTGCCCCGTAATGAAACGCCACTCCATCGGCATTTCCAGGGTCACTACATCGCCGGCTTTCCATTTGCGACGGATCTCATACGGATTGACACCTGATTGTACCGTAACCGGTTCCTTGTCGTTGATTTTTACCGCAGCGTTTTTGCACCACCGGGGAATGCGCAGCTGTAATGCAAAAGTGGCCTCTTTGGATGGCGTCACCCTGAACACCACATGACCGGTGTTTGGGTAGTCGGTTTCCTGTGAGAGTGTCACCGAGAGATCCGGGTTCAGCTCCACGGTCGTTGCCGAAGTAGTAAAAAGATTGACTGCAATAGCTTGATCGGCCGACTGATAGTATACTTTTTGTGGCAGTTCGGCCATAATGCGCCGAAAATTACCGGGGCAGCAGAAACCGTCCTGATCGTAATAAACGCGTCGGCCGGTAAACGGAGTGAAATACCTGATCTTTCTGCCGTCCGGATCCTGCGCCGCAAAGAGCGCATTGTATATCGTACGCTCCATGATATCGCCGTAACGGAGATCTCCCTCCAGCCGCATCATACTTTCCAGCCATCGCACCAGATAAGCGGTGACGCAGGATTCGCCGATCTGCCCGGCACCATTCTGCGTGTAGGAGAACCACTCCCCGTCAGATGCTGAACCAACCACATTGAGGCCTCCACCGGTACGCAGCAATTCATGGCGCATGTATTCCGACATATCCATCAGCGACGGCTTATTCATAGACCGGTACAACTCTGTCTGGGCATAACATCGCGCCAGCATCACATAAACATGGGCAGCTTCCGTTTCAAAGGTCTGCTTCCAGGTAAGCAACGACGCACACTGCACTTCGGCCTTCGAATTCCCATGTTTGATATTGGCAGCAAAGTCGAGGTAGCGATTGTCTCCGGTTGCCTTATACAGGGCTATAAATCCCTCCGGAAGGCCGGCCGTGCATACCTCCTCGGGCTTGGGATCCTTTCCGAAGGTGCTGATCACATAATCACCCAGATTCCGGGCATCCTCCAGCGATTTTTTATTCCCGGTGGTCAGAAAATTCCTGACCAGCCCAAGCAGCAGATATTCCTGCTCGTGCAATGCCCAGTTGAAATGGTTTTGCTTACCTCCGGGCAGGAGTTTAAATGTGCCGATATAGCCATCGGCATCACGGGTATCTATGATTCCTTTGATCAGGTGTGCTGTTCGTTCAGCCACTTTCGGATCGCCGGTGTAAGCGGTAAAAAGGCTTCCGGCATCAATCACTTTTCCCACCCCGACATAATGATAATTATCGGTGAAGGGACGTGCCCGGTATGGCTCGGTAAAAAAGCCATCGAGATCGATTGCCATGTAGTTCTTGTATATCAGGTCGTTGATCCGCCGGCCGATCTCACCTGACAGCTCCGTCTGTTTCAGCGTTATGGGCTTCAGCTGATCGGTATTCTGCAGTTTCTTATTCTGCGGACTGGCTAAGGTGACCATTGCAAGGGTGGCCAGAGTAAAGATTTTAATGTTTGTCATGGTATTAAGGTTGCCTAAAATTAGGAAAGCTTGTGCTACTTTT
>CAIXHD010000433.1 GCA_903919065.1 uncultured Bacteroidota bacterium | reverse complement strand
GTTGATGTTAATCAGGGCTGGAAAGAAAAGGAAAAAGCGCTGGAAATGATTTTCTGGCTGAAAGAGATGGGCGTTGTTATGGTGGAACAACCTTTGCCCAAGGAGCAGACTGATGATATGGCCTGGCTCACTGCCCGTTCTCCTCTTCCAATCTACGGAGACGAGTCTGTTCAGCGAATGCCGGATCTGATAAGAGCTTCAGGCATCTACCACGGCATTAATATCAAACTTATGAAGTGTACCGGTATGCGGGAGGCTTTTACAATGGCAAAAACAGCCAAATCCCTCGGCATGAAAATTATGATTGGATGCATGACTGAAACCTCTTGCGCAGTATCTGCTGCTGCACAATTGGCACCTTTAGCTGAGTTTGCGGATCTTGACGGTAATCTTCTTATTTCCAATGACCTCTATAAGGGTATGGAAATAAAAAACGGGAAAGTCACCTTAAGCAACCTTCCCGGTATTGGGATCAATAAAATTTGATCGTAGAGACGGATAATTATCCGTCTCTACATATTATAAACCATATTATGGAAGACGTTGGTAACGTCATCGTCATCCTCGAAACGGGCAAGGGTTTTTTCAACCTCTACTGCCTGTTCGGGAGTTAATTCTTTGGTTTGAGTAGCAATTCTTTCAAATTCTGCGCTGATAATCTCAAATCCGTTATCCTCCAGGTACTTCTGTATGGCTCCAAAATCTTCAAATTCCCCGGAGATTATGATGTTCTCCTCTTCAGCAAAGATTTCCTGAGCACCTTCGTCTATCATCGAAAGCTCAAGTTCTTCCAGATCCAGACCGGGCTTCCCCTTAATTTTAAAAATACACTTATGCTCAAAAAGGAAACTTACACTGCCGCTGGTTCCAAGAGCTCCACCGGTACGGTTAAAATAGCTTCTCACATTTGCTACAGTTCTGGTATGGTTATCAGAAGCCGTTTCCACCAGCACAGCTATACCATAAGGCGCATATCCTTCATAAACGAATTCCTTGATGTCCGCCTGGTCCTTGCCTGCGGCTTTCTTGATCGACCCCATGACAGTATCCTTGGGCATGTTGGCTGCCCGGGCATTCTGCATAAGAACACGCAGTCTTGAATTGTTTGCCGGATCAGGACCGCCGGATTTCACGCACATAATGATTTCCTTAGATATACGGGTAAATGTTTTTGACATGCTACCCCAACGCTTAAACATTCGCGCTTTCCGATATTCGTATGCTCTTCCCATAGTAATTGCTAGTTTGAACCGCAAAAATATCTCTTTTTAGTTGAGTACAATTTTTTCGTACGGAATCTTACCCATTTTAACTTCAACAAAAGGAATTCCATCTTTCATTCCAACATTTCCAAACCCTGTTTCTGTGGATAAGAAGCTGGTAAAATTCTTGCCGATTTTTGAATCAATATGTATAATATGTTCAACCGCATCATACCGGATGCCTGTTAAGCCCTGCAACAAGCCATAACTCGAAAGGGCGCGCGCATACCAGTGGCCGCATTCGTATTCATCAAAAGGATTCCTCACGGTTCCATCATAGCGCTTTCTGCATGCTCTGACTATATCCAACCCCTCCTCTACTTCACCTTTCATCATCAAATGTCCGGCAACCTGATACTCAATCCCGGTCCAAACCTCATTGCTATAAACAAACGGCAGAGATAACTTTCCACCCTTGGGCCAGGTGCATAAGAGCAACCCGCCCTCCTTACCTAATGCGTAGGTGGGGCGTTGGGGATTGTCATGATCGCTTAGATCCGCCTTAAAATTGTACTTATATATCGACTTCAAATGACTGGTTACCTTTGTATTGTCAATAATTTCGGGTAATCCGGATGAAGTTGCCATCCACATTCCCATAATTCCATCGGATAAGCAACCCGATCCATACTGGTATTTTGGCCCTTCCTGAATCAGGAGTTTATATGCCTCGTCGGGAGCGATGGTTGCTGAAGGAATTTTCGTTGGATCTGCTGCTCGGAGATCATTCCAACGGATTTTCTGAAAGAAATATTCACCGTTATAAAGGTCCCTTTCCATAAAGGACTTGCCTTTGGCCAGAATCAACTCATAATCGGCGGTCGGCTTCTGCAAAAACTTGCTCATCTCTATAAACGAAGTTATTGCACCGAGATAAAAGCTGGAACACATGGCATCGGGTCCCCAAAACTCAATATCATAGGTATTATGGTGCGGTTCAACCAAAACCCCGATATGATCAGGATCCCAGGTTTTAATGCAATAGTCGAGGCTCTGCTTCACCAAAGGATAAAAATTGGAGAGCCAGTCATTATCTCCGCTGATGCGCCAGTCACGATAAACCTTCATAATGCCGCCAAGCTGCCCGTCAGATGCAGCGTGAAATGTATGTTGCGGCTCATTGATCGGAAGGTTTGAGCGAAAAGTCTGATGGCCTTCGGTATTCTGACTAACAGTAAATTCAGTCGATCTCAGCGACCGCTCCAGTTCTGGAAAAAGATGTGGGATTGCCTGGGCATAATTCCACACATGCGTGCAGCTGCCTGCGCAACATCCATTATTATCGCTGCATCCTTCCCAAGCCCAAAGCTTTCCATCTGCATCTCTTAAAACGGTTGGCGATTTAAGAATGGTAAGATTAGCACCGATAGCTTCCATAACCTCCGGAGGCAATGTGCTGGAATAGAAAGCATCACGAAAAGCTTCGCTGCCAGTTTTCAATTTTTCATAATTGCTGGTCCAGTATTCCTGAAGCGAGAGGATACCGTTGAATTTTCCAGAATACCAGGGCTTGTAATATCTTTCAACTGTACAAGTTTCAGGATCGCATCCGGCGCACGGATCGGCCTTTCCGGATTTAAGCCAGGCGCCGTAAGCTGGTCCTTCAAAGTCCTCAAAAAGCAGGTCTTCTGTACCAATAATTGCCGGATTCACGTTGGAATTGTCCGAGAAAACTATCTGATCAATATTGATATGACCCCAGCCTCCTGTTTCATTATCAACGATCTCGAGTACAGCTTTCTTACCCTTATATTTACGCACATCCCATATTAAAGGAACTACCAGTTCCTCATTTTTTCCTGTTGCTGAAAGCACCACTTCCTCACCTATCTTCAGATTAATGCAAACTTTCTCTTTATTGCTGCCACCACCGATAAGAAACGCGATATGGTTCTTTTTAATTCTAAATCCTGGTGAGGTTAACGTGCCTGTTAATCCATCACCGTCAGGATAATAAGTATTTACAAGTTGTTTTCCTGCATAACCAGGAATTTCCTGCTGGCTATCAGCCTTGCCCGGTGCAGGTTTTTCTCCGAAAGCAGGTCCTGCAGGTGACGGTTGTGCTCCGGATGAGATTTTAGTATTGGGAGAATACCAGCAAAACATCAGACGAACTGTCTTTTCCTGGTGAGGAAGCAGGTGAATCGGGACAAACAGAGAGGCTCCGGGAGGGTTATCTCCTCGTGGCGGATCTTGTTTATAGTTACCGTCACATATATCTTTCCATAAAATTGTCAAGGCATCGAACCATCCGCCACGGAACCAGCAATGGTCAACAATTGCATCCTGATCGGTAAAAACACTGAACCAGCTTTCAATTTCAGGTTTTTGAGCACTCCCCTTCTGATGCATCGTAAACCCGTTCTTACACGCTATAATTTCATTGTTCCCATCTGTTTTGACTATATTCTTTGAATTCCAGGAGAAAACAGCATCCACAGAATTATTTGAGGTATTTGTAAATGTGTATTCCATGGACCCTACGGGCAAACTTGAATTGTCAGCATCCCCAGGAATAAATGGACTCCATCCGGAAATTTTCACATTTAATGGCAAATCATTATCAGACAATTCTATAGTAGCAAATGGAAACCTTGCCAGAAACCGGCAATTTTCAAATCTTGGCAATCCGTAGTAATAATCCCCACCTCCATTCGCAGTCTCCGGACGCCCGAAAATCTTCCAGGTTGGCACTGGTCCCTGCAATAACTTGGCCCCATTGGGAATTCCGGCAACCGAAATCGCTCCAAAAGCAAAGGGCTCATTAAAAACATCAGGCTGGTTTTTAACGGATAGATGAGACCAGGCTCCATTCCCATCCAGACAAACCATTCCAGCTCCTAAACCACCAATTGGGAAAGCAGTGTAATCCAAACTCTTCCCACTATAAAAGGAATTAAAAACATGCTGATCAACTGTACCTTGCGCACTAGTTTTTTCTTGAATAAAAACTAAAGAAATTGCACAAAAAAGGATGGCAAAAATCAATTTCATTTTCATGGGTCCGGCTTTTATTATGTGACCTAATTTACTAAAAGATCGTCCATTAACAATTGCCAAATTATTTTTATAACTTGTTTTAATCTACATTTGAATACTTAAAACAGAACATAAAACCCTTCAACTGTCAGATGAGGACAAAATTGGACCAGCAAGATCCTGCTATAAAACATAACCCTGTAATCGGCTGGCCGGCAATATTATCCATTGTTCTTTTTAATCTGGCCATCATCCTGAGCGGGTACTTTACTTATACCAACCAAAAACAAAAGCTGACTAAGCGGGTTCATAACGACCTGAATGCCGTGGCGGTTTTAAAAGTTAAAAACGTTATACAATGGCGGGAGGAACGTATTTACAATGCCAGAATCTTCTTTAACAATGCCAACTTTAACCGTCAGCTTGAGTTGTTTATTCTCTCTGGGAGTGCGCTCGATAAGGAGAATATGGAAACCTGGCTGAAGATAGCGATGCGCGACGTAAACGTTGATTTTGTTTCTGTTTTTGATGCTCAGAACCGCACAATCATGATGTCGCCTCAATTTACTGATTTGACACCACCCTCTGTCAGAGAACAAATATCAAAAGTTAAACTTAGTGACAGCATCCTGTTTCTTGATTTTTTTAAATCTGGCGAAAAAGTATACCTCGGTTTAATCATTCCAATATGCGACAAGAACAAGCCTGAGATATTAACCGGAAAAATCTTTATAAGGTTAAATCCCGAGGCATTCTTGTTTCCATTCATTGAGGAATGGCCGACAGAAAGCGAGACAGCTGAAACTTTGCTTGCCAGAAGATTGGGGGATTCGGTACAGTTTCTCAACAGGTTACAATTTGGCTCGAAAAAGCCATTGGAAATCAGGGCTTCCATCAGAGACACAAATGTTGCAGCAGTTAAGGGATTAAAGGGCTTTTCAGGCATTTGTGATGCAATTGATTATAGAGAGGAACCGATTCTTGCTGCGGTGTATCTCGTTGAAAACACTCCATGGGTGCTCGTTTCCAAAGAAGACAAGGCTGAAATCTTTGCGGACCTTAAGAGTAGGTTAAGGCTCACCCTGATCCTGATTGTGGTAGCTATAATTATTATGACCAGCCTGGTATTATGGTTTTTCAGACGACAGGGACTTAATTATTACCGAAATCTTTATCAGCGTCAAAAGGAAAAAGACTGGTTGTTCGATATTATGGAACATAATCTCAATGAGATTTATGTTTTTGATGCCGATACGTTAAAATTCACGTTCGTCAATTACGGTGCAAGGCACAATCTCGGCTATACATTGGAAGAACTGATTGATCTTACTCCTGTTGATATCAAGCCACTCGTCACCAGAGAATCTTTTAATTACTTGGTAGAACCTTTAATAACCGGTGAAGTCAAGGTTTTAAATTTCAATACGCTACATCGGAGAAAAGACGGAACCGATTATCCTGTCGAGGTTTTCCTCGAATTAATGGATTCCGACCGCGGAAAGGTTTTTCTTGCAATGATCAATGATATAACCGAGCGGGTAAGAATCGAAAAAATCCTGGAAGAGAAACATCATGAGCTGGTCGAAAAGAACAAGGAGTTGGAAACTGTTAATGAGGAGCTTCAGGTTACCGTTGAAGAGCTCCAGCAAACCGGCGAAGAGCTTGAAACAACCAATGAGGAGTTGAGTGTAAATATTCAGCAAATTTCGATGCTGAATAAGGAAGTAATTGCAGCCAAGGAAATTGCTGAAACTGCAAATAACCTCAAGTCTACTTTTTTGGCTAACATGAGCCACGAAATCAGAACACCTCTCAATGGGATTATGGGTTTCTCTGAATTGATGGTCGAGTTGGCTGAAAACCCCGAGCTCCAGCGAATGGCTCAGATAATAATGAACAGTAGTAACAGGCTGCTCAACACCGTAAATTCCATTCTCGACATCAGTTTGCTTGAATCAGGCAGTCTCGTGGTACATCCGAAAAAAACCAACATTTCTGATCTGATCAACGAAAGCATCAGGCTTTATTCTGTTTTTGCAGAAAAGAAAGGAATCGAAATAACCTATGAATTCCATACTGATATTAACGCTTATGCTGATGAAGACCTCACCAATAAAATAATTAACAACCTCATTAATAACGCACTAAAATTCACCAATGAAGGCTCCGTCAGGATTGAGCTAACATCGGAAATATTTAACGATCAACAGTGGGTTACAGTCAGTGTGTCTGATACTGGTATCGGCATTTCTGAGCAGAATATGCCCTATCTTTTCGAAGAGTTCCGCCAGTTTAATGAAGGACTCAACAAACAGCATACCGGTTCTGGTCTTGGGTTGAATATATCGAAGCGCTATGCTGAGGTAATGAATGGCCGGTTAACTGCTTCGAGCAGCCTGGGTAATGGTTCAACCTTCACCCTTTGGCTGCCCGCAGCAGAATAAGGTAAAGCCCTACTTCTTCTTCAAAAGGTCCCGAATCTCTTCTAATAGTTGCTCTTGCTTGGTTGGAGCAGCCAATGGTGCCGGAGCCTCAATATTTTTGCGGTCCATTTTCTGTGATGCCTTGATTATCATAAAGATACAGAAAGCAATAATCAGAAAATCAAAAATATTCTGGACAAACATGCCATAGTTCAAAGTCACATTTGCTGCCCCGTCAGTTCCATGCCTGATAATCACTTTTAAATCTTTGAAATCTACACGGCCAACTAAAAGACCAAGTGGCGGCATCAGGACATCATTTACCAATGAGGAAACAATTTTGCCGAATGCACTTCCAATGATTACGGCAGTTGCCAGATCCAGGACATTTCCTTTCATGGCAAAATTCTTAAAATCTCCAAGTAGTCCCATAATCTTAATTTTATATTTATTGTGTGATGATCCTGTAAAGCATTACTCCATGAAAAGGAACATTCGTTTCAAATGAACCCGTAAATTCTCCGAGATCAGTTTGACGCCATGCATCGCGAACTTTGAATTTAGTTTTGAGAGCTAACTCCTCTGCAGTTACAGTAACTTTTTTGGCATTTGGCTGATCATCCCAGTTAAAGGATTCCGTCCCGTCTGCCGTACCAATATTAAACACGCCAACTGCCATTGTTCCATCTGATAAAGGTTTCATCCAAATTTGAATACCGTCTTTTTCTGATATCAAACCTGCTTGTTTTCCCAAAGCATCCTGGTTGATTTCCAAAACTTCATCATTTGTCAGTAAATTCAAAGTAAAAGCATCCATTTGTGTCATATCGCAACCGATAAGCAAAGGTGAAGCTAACAATGCCCATAGTGAAATATGGGTGTATTGTTCATCCGGGGTTAATTTCGAAGGATGTAAACTTGGCCCCCAACCAACCTGACCTACCACAAGCATATCCGGATCGTTCCAATTACCTGGTTTGGCAAAGGCAGAACTCTTTGATTGGGCAAATCCTATTCCCGCCATACTGTTCCAGCTATCAGTAATGTCTCCGGTTGTCCGCCATAGATTTCCCCCGACTTCAGCACCCCACTCCCAAACTTTTCCCATACCATATTGGCAAAGACTATATACGATATCACGGTCAGCCTGGTCAAGCATTTTCCTCATCAATTCATAGGGTTTCTTTAATTCCGGAAGGCTCTGATCTATTGCAATCTGTCCATAGGAACACCAATCGTATTTAACATAATCGATGCCCCACTTAGCCCAGGTGCGAGCATCAGAAAGCTCATTCTGATAGCTACCCTGAAATCCACCACAGGTTTGTGGCCCGGGCGAAGAATAAATACCTGATTTTAAACCCAGACTATGAACATAATTGGTCAGGACCTTCATGTCAGGAAACTTTTCATTTGCCAGTAATTCTCCCTCCATTGTTCTTTCTGAAGCCTCCCAGCCATCATCAATATTGATATAAGTCCAGCCATGATCGGCTAATCCTGAACTAACCATGGCATCAGCTGCAGCTTTAACTTTTTTCTGATCAACACTAAGTCCCCAGCAATTCCAAGAATTCCATCCAAGTGGCGGAGTCAATGACAGTCCTTTATCTGTTCTTATAGTGATCTTTTTACTGACAGATCCCTCTGCATTTTCAGCTGTGACTAAAAATTCATAAGCTCCTTTTGCGGGAGCCTTGCCTGAAATAGATCGATTGCCGGAATCATAAAGGAGCCCGGAAGGCAATCCCTTGACTGAGACCTTAAGAGGTGGCTTTCCTGTTACAGGAACACGGAAAATAAAATCATGATTAGGATTGGCTCCAACAACTGATGCACCGTTGATTCTGGGTTTATTATTTACAGGGGTAAGAATATAGTATTCCTTTTGAATAACGGATGAAACCATTGGAGCCGTCTGACTATAGGTGATTCTAGGATTAATCCAGTCGGCATGATCATAATTAATATTGTCCCCGCCATCCGTCACCAGCATGGCCATCTTCTTAATCCCTTTGAGGCTGACATGTATACTTTTAGCTGCATCTCCCTGTTTCATTATGCCGCTGCTCCATAATACCTTACGATCACCCAGAATTTTGAATTCGACCGTTCCAGGCTTACTGTTTTCATCATCAACTCCTGCAAGCGCATCAAACGATACAGCCGTTCCGCCTGTATTGATCAGAAACTTGCTCACGGCATGGGTACCAATTCCGCGTTCATAGGTCTTTCCTGCAATTTTCAAAGGATTCCCATCTACAGATTTGTTGATATGATTTTCACCCCAACCGGATTCCATTTGGGTCAGATCAAGTTGATCAACAAACAAAACATTCTTACTAACCGTGCACCCGATCATAGCCCCGGAAACAATGATTATTAACCCCGTAATTATTTTCATTATTTAGTTTATTAGCTTGCACCAAAGTTACCCAATTCGATTAAAGATGAATAGCTCAAATGTCTCAATGATGCGCCGTTCGCGAAAAAAAGGACTGCCGCCAGGATCACTTGTCCATATAGGTTCCAAATTCCCAGGTCAGGAAGGACTGACATGCCACAGATATAATGGTGAATCCTGGAAGGATGAGAATTTAAACGCCGGTATTCTGCCCGATTTGAGTCCGGTAAAGTCCATGACAACCTGGTTGGAAATCTCAGGACTATCTGACAATAAACTTCTCGAACCGGTATTCAATCAACTACTTGTTAACCAATTGGTTTTAGAGGACATCCTTAATACTGACCAGAATGCTAAATCGGATATCGGCGACAAATGGGTCTTTTTCATACTTAAGAGCATCCATTGGAATGTCTCTGCTCTGTCCTGGTCCTCAGAGCAAATCAGCCTTGTTTTACAGCCGGATGTTCTGATTTCATTCGCTGAAAAGAAATCCGACCTGTTCAGTCCTGTTTATTCCATGCTAAATAATCCTGAATCAAAAATCAGGACGCATGGAACTGATTTTACATTCTATTCGCTGCTTGATGTTCTCGTCGACGATTATCTGGCATTAAGTGAGAACCTCGAAATTCAGATTGAGAATCTGGAATTAAGCATGGAGGGGAATTCCAACTTCGATCCAACTCAAAACGTTCACCAGATCAGAAAATTTCAGATTTATTTTCGCCATCAGGTACTTCCGATTAAGGACGGTCTGATTAAACTCATTAAACAGCACGACCATTTAATCAGCGAGGATGATCTTCCATATTACCAGGATATTCTTGACCATCTGGATCAGGTTCTCAGTAAGCTGGATGAAATCCGAGACAACCTCGCCTCAATCAGGGAGATGTACCTCACGCAGATAAATACCGCAATGAATAAGGTAATAAAGCTATTAACGGTAGTATCAACCATTTTTATTCCCGTAACCTTTATCGCCGGGATCTATGGCATGAACTTCCGGAATATGCCCGAGCTGCAGTGGAAATTCGGCTATTTTTTGGTACTTGGTTTGATGGCCCTTATTGGTATAGGATCATACTGGTTTTTCAGACGCAAAAAATGGATGTAACTGCCTTTACTTAATCAGGTAAGCAAATTTACTGGCGCATTTTGGATCACCGCTGCATTGTGCATCTACAACGGCAATTGACGTCATATAAATAATCTCCCTAACAGAACTCTCCATCTGAAGAATATGTACAGGTTTATTCATACCCATAACAATAGGTCCGATAACCTCGGCACCTCCAATTTCCTGCATCATCTTATAGGCGATATTCCCGGAATCGAGGTTGGGGAATATCAAAGTATTTACATCATGTCCGGCAAGTTTTGAAAATGGAAATTTCTTCATCCTGATTTCCTTATTCAGGGCAAAGTTTGCCTGCATTTCACCGTCGACGATCAGATCCGGATATTTCTCATGTAGAATCTTAACTGCCGCTGCAACCTTGGTTGGCGATCCTTCACGCTGGGTTCCAAAGTTGGAATAAGATACCAGTGCAATTTTAGGTTCAACGTTGAATTTTCTGATCTGCTCGGCAGCAAGAAGAGTAGTATCAACAAGTGCCTGAACATCAGGTTCTTTATTAACCGTAGTATCAGCGAAGAAGAACGGACCTTTCTTGGTCATAAGAATGTACATACCTGCAATGTGATCAAGCACAGGCCTTACACCTACGCATTCAATGGCAGGCTTAATCGTATATGCATACTTTGAACTGGTACCGGAAAGGAATGCATCTGCCATACCAGTCTGAACCATCATTGATCCGAAATAAGATTGGTTTTGCATCAATTCAAGCGCCTCATCGTTGGTTATACCTTTACGCTTGCGGTTTTTTACAAATTCTTCTGCAAACAGTTCAATTCTTCCTGACTCATCATCAGATCTCGGATTAATGATAGGTATATCATCCAGATCAAGGTCAAGATCGCTGATGATTTTTTTGATTTTACTGATATTACCAAGCAATATCGGCTTGGCAATACCATCATGCTTAACCGCCTGAACAGCCTTCAGAACATTGAGATTTTCTGCCTGACCGAAAATCACCCTCTTCGGATCAGCCTGAGCACGTTCCGTTATGGCTCTGATCAGCTTATTATCCAAGCCCATTCGCTTCTGAAGTTCCTGGATGTATGCATTCATATCGGTAATCGGTTTTCGGGCTACACCTGAATCCATCGCTGCCTGAGCCACTGCAGGGGCAATGGTGGTGATCAACCGGGGATCCAAAGGTTTTGGAATCAAATATTCCTTACCAAACTTTATATTCTGTTGGTTATAGGCGAGGTTAACCATTTCAGGCACATCCTCTTTGGCTAGTTTTGCCAGTGCCAGAGCAGCAGCAATCTTCATTGGCTCGTTTATCATGGAAGCCCTGACATCCAGTGCACCCCTGAAGATGAAAGGAAATCCAAGGACATTGTTGATCTGGTTGGGATAGTCGGAACGGCCTGTTGCGAATATAATGTCGTCCCTGCTTGCCATCGCCTCTTCGTACGGAATCTCCGGGTTCGGATTTGCCATTGCAAAAACGATAGGATCTTTTGCCATGGATCGAACCATATCCTGATTCACAACATTCGCAACCGAAAGTCCCAGGAATACATCGGCTCCGACAAATGCTTCGGTGAGCGTATTAATATCACGATCGGTAACAAAAGCCAGCTTCGAGGAATTCAGATCCGTACGTTTTCGATTCAATACGCCCTTGCTGTCAACCATTACCACATTTTCTTTCTTAACACCCAAGGAGATGTATAGCTTGATACAGGAAACTGCTGCAGCACCGGCACCATTCACGACCACCTTAATGTCTTCAATCTTTTTTCCATTAACCACCAAGGCATTAATCAACCCTGCTGAAGAAATGATGGCAGTTCCGTGCTGATCATCATGGAATACAGGTATGTCAAGTTCCTTTATCAGACGCTGCTCAATTTCAAAACATTCAGGAGCTTTGATATCCTCAAGATTGATACCTCCAAATGTTGGCGAAATTGCCTTTACTACCTCGATAAGTTTATCAGTGTCATGTTCGTTAACTTCGATATCGAAAACATCAACATCCGCGAAAATTTTGAACAACAAGCCCTTACCCTCCATGACAGGCTTTCCTGCTAGAGCGCCTATATTTCCCAATCCAAGCACTGCTGTACCATTGCTGATTACAGCAACCAGATTTCCTTTTGCAGTATACAGATAGGCATCTTCCGGGTTGGCTTCAATTTCTTTGCAAGGGAATGCTACACCCGGTGTATATGCCAATGCCAGGTCATATTGGGTGCTGTATGGAACCGTTGGTACTACTTCAATTTTACCAGGCCGGCCTTTCGAATGGTACTCGAGTGCCGCTTCTTTTTTAATCGTTGCCATAACGGATAGATATTTAGGTTGTTCAAAGAACGAAAATAATCCATTTGGCAATCATGACATATGACGGAACTCAGGAAAACAAAGATTTATCCCCGGCCTTTCGAAAACCTGGCCCCAATTTTAATTTCAACAAACTTGTAACTCATTGACCCTTTGGTTCCCCATTGAGGATAGAAGGTCATGCTGTAATCAATTTCAGCATAGGGCTGAAAGTTGGAAGTATTGTAATTATTCAGGCCAAACGAAAATCTGGTTTGGTGCGCAAATTGATGACCATCTATACCCTTCTCGCCATAATTATTTAACATCAGGCCATAACCAAAGTAAGGTACCCAACCCTTTTGCGCTTTTATTTCATGCCTCACTGTCCAACCATAACTGATCACTCTTGCAGCATTTGAACTATCATCATCTGCCATCATCTGCGTATATCCTAAAGGTACAGAGATATAAGAGGCATGGCCACCGTGAAATCCAGAAAGCTGCCAGGCATAATCCAGAAGGACAGAATATCCGTTTGATGCCTTATTGGTCATTTCTGTACCGGTGATTCTCCTGTATCCTGCTTCCAGACTGATCTGTTTTGGAACTCTTTTCATAATCGAATCCTGGCTTTGAGCCACGGTCGGTAAAACAAACAGTAATAAGATAAGTATCCTTTTCATCCAATATATATTTTGTAACGTGGGTTACAAAAGTAATTCAATTTTTATACATCAGGACACTTTGGATGGGTTTTCCGGCTGAAATCAGGCTATAGGTAAATAACCCGGGATGCAAATCAGTGGATCTCAAGGCAATTTGAATTTCTTCAGCATCAATAACAACATTTTGCTGATGAACAACCCTGCCGATCAGGTCTCTGACTTGAAGAACTGCTGGTTTATCAATATATTCCTGCGGAGCTGTCAAACGGATAATTGTCGATTCAGACCAAGGATTCGGATAATTCTGAAATAAACGAAGACCAGTTTTCTGTTCCTGCGATTCAACAGCCGTCAGATTAATTTCATATTCGTCAGAAAACAGTCCCGGGGCACCATTCTTCAACGGAGCAATTGAGAGGTAATTTTTTTGACCGGAAGATAATTCTACCTCAATCTTGTCAGCGAAATCAACTTTGAAAATGGTGTCGAATTCAAGGCTCTTGCTTTGATACTTCCTGATACCTATAATAATTTCATTTGCATTCTTGTAACCATCAGGCAACTTGATCACAACACCGGCATTTTTGGCTTCAACAGTGGCTGATATTTTATCAGGTGCTGAGGCCAGCAATCCAGTTACCACCCCATTTAGGATAGTGTTTCTTGCCAGATAACCGGGGTTAACAAACAAACTGTCAAGAATACCATCACCATTTAAATCTTTACCCAAAACATCTCTGGTGGTATGGTTGCGGTCAGGAGAGGTGCCTGTTCCGTTTCCGTGCTCGTTGGCTGATATTATCCGGACAGCAGTGTATCCTTTTTGTCTGAAAGGAGTATGATCCCCTCCCCTTCCCGTTCTGTCCTCACCCAACATGATATTGATGGTCAGAGGGGTGGACAAGTATGGATTAATAAGTTCATCCTGAATATATTTCATATATCTAGCCAACTGCTTGTGAGCGGAATTGGCATAGGAGCTGTTCCCTGAGGAATAAGAGAATATCCTGACATGCGTACTATCCGCATGGCCAAAATAAGGGCAGGACGGCGGAGAAGAAGTTTTACCGCAATATATTCCACCGACTATGTCATTATTCAGGACGGTTCTGATTTTTACACCTTGCAGGGATAGAAATTCAGCCCAGGCTTTAGCCCCGAAAAGCCCCTCGTCCTCGCCTGTTGGCGTGGTAAAAAGAATGGTGTGTCTGAAAGAATACTTACTCATCACTCTGGCCAATTCCATTACTAAAATGGTTCCGGAACCATTATCATCAATCCCTGGTGTATACCCCTCAGTATCACAACGGCCCTCATTGCGTGTATCAAAATGGCCTTCTATCACCAGAATTTCATGACTGGCAGTATCCATACCTGGCAATAAGGCGAAGGGGTTCTTGTGATGCCCTTTGGTGCAGATATCAGCATCAAATTCCAGATATCCGGTAACAAGCCTGTTATTATTATTCTTGCTTACCTGATCGAAATGTGACAATATCCAGGTGCGGCATGCGCCAATCCCAGTGGTCTGACTCAAGGTATCTGATCCTGAATTGCGGTTGTGAAATGTCTCGAGCTTGTTTAGCAGCCTGGTCTGCTCCTTTTGATCGACCTCACGAATTATACCCATTCTTACCGAATCGGGCTGATCAATGATAATACTTGGCCGGTAGTGTAAAGGATTGTAATCACCCTTTAGAATTTTAATAGCATCGGGATTACTGAGGAACATGTTGGTTTGGCCAAGGGTATCTGCAATGGCAAAAAGTACAGATAATGCAACACATACAAGGATCTTTGGTTTCATTGCTGTCTGGTATTAATAGGCATAGGTAATGTTAGTTAAAAAAGACACAGATCATTACGCGGCTTTTCATAAATTTAAAGTCTCTAAAACAGTTAAAATGAAAACACCAGCAACCCGAATTATTCTGATCTGCCTTTTGGCAGTTACCTTGTTCCAGTGCACCAAGGCCCCGGAAAGAATCACTTTTGGAACCCTGATCAATGATATGACCAATCCTCGATTGCTGAGTGAATATCCTGAACCGGCATTTCTTAGCAAACAATTCAGCAGTTACGACAGGCGCACCATAGCACCGGATCAGGACGGTTGGTTTGCTAATGGCGATGCATCATGGTTTGTCAGAGAAGAAACCAATGCCGGCCGGCGTGAATTTGTTATGATGGATGCTGAAGGTCCTGGTGCGGTTGTTCGCTTCTGGATGACATTTGGCAACGAGAAAGCATATACCGGAACACTGAGAATCTATATCGACGGTAAAACAACTCCTGAGATCGAAGGTCCCGTATTAAAGATTATCAGCGGGGGACAGCTGATAGGTGAACCATTGTGTTCATCGGTATCGCCATTAACGGTTTATGCCCAGAGAGGCCACAACCTCTATATGCCAATTCCGTATTCAAAGCAACTCAAAATCACTTATGAATGTCCGGCTCTTGATCCTGTTAAACATAGTCCTTCGGTTTATTATAATATTGATTACCGAACCTATGTTGCCGGTACGGAGGTCACCTCATTCACCATGAATGATCTGAAAACAATTGCGACTCAGGTAAGTCAGGTCCAGGATAATCTTCTGAAATTGAACCATCTGTCTCCTGAAAAAACGGCATTGCAAACTCATGCAATCGCTGAAAATGGCACCATCGAAGCGGGAAAATCTGTTAGTCTGCAACTTAAGGGAACAGAAGCAATATATTCCATGAAGATGAAGATTAATGCTGAAAACCTCCCGCAGGCTTTAAGGTCAACTGTTCTCAGTATTACTTTCGATGGTGAGCGTACGGTTTGGTGCCCGATCGGAGATTTCTTTGGTACAGGTTATCAGATTAGAAAATCTCAGACCTGGCATTCTCAGGTTGATACAACCGGACTGATGCAATCTTATTGGGTTATGCCTTTTAGTAAAAATGCGGTTGTCGAGCTTTTTAACTATGGCGAGCAAAAAGTAACCGTTGAATTAGGGGAAATATCCACCGGAAAATACAAATGGACAAAGAATTCCATGCATTTTGGGGCAATCTGGCATGAATACAATGGTATAGATACTAAAGGATATACCGGGGACTGGGTTAACGGCAAACATGAGGACATCAATTTTGTTAGTCTCCAGGGTCAGGGTGTTTATGCCGGGGATGCAATTACACTTTTCAATACAGCTGATGCCTGGTGGGGCGAAGGTGATGAGAAAGTGTATGTTGATGGAGAGAAACTTCCTTCTGCTATTGGAACAGGTACCGAAGATTATATCGGGTATGCATGGTGCAGACCGGAAATTTTCAGTCATTTTCTGATCGCCCAGCCCGATGGTTCCGGTAATTTCCACACAGGAATGACCGTAAATATGCGCCGCAGAATGTTGGATGCCGTTCCTTTTAACCAGCAACTGAAATTTGACATGGAACTGTGGCATTGGGCAACAACAAAAATGAACTATGCCGTTGTTTCTTACTGGTACCTTAAGCCAGGTGGCAAGTGTCTGGTGGAACCTGATCCTTCCGTTGTGAAAATTCCCGTTTCATTAAAACGCGAAAACCTTTACCCTCCGGTACCGGATTTAGCAGGCTACCTTCAAGGCGAGCATTTACGAGTTGTCAGCGTGTCGGCAGGATCCTGGGAGATGCAGAATTCATCAGAATGGGGTTGGAGCAACAATTCCCAGCTTTGGTGGATGGACGGCGGAAGCAAAGGTCTGTTGAAAGCTGAATTTGAAATGGCTCAGGAAGGAGATTACACCCTGACCGGAAACTTCACAAAGGCTGTCGATTATGCCGATTTCAAAATGTTGATCAACGACCAGCCGGTCAAGATGACTTTCATAGGATATCATAGTAAGCCTGGAAAATCAGTTATTACTGAATCCGTTAAACTTGGAAAATTTCACCTGAAGCAAGGTGTCAACACCCTCCAGTTCGAAATTATTGGAAAACAGGCCAAAGCCATTGACCGATATATGGTTGGCATCGATTACATTAAAATCAGGTCGGACGAATAGTCTGCAGTCTGCAGTTGGCAGGCGACTGCCTACTGCCGGCTGCTTTTTGCGGACATGCTATAAGGCCTGTCTGCCTTGGCGGTACCGCGTTTCTTATTAGGCTGATTACTCATTTCGACAACAAGTTTTCCGCCATTTCGGATATCCTGATGCCTGAGGTAATTTTTGGTATAAGGTGTCCCATTTAGATTGGCCTTATCGATGTATACATTATCAGCAACATTGTTCTTAGCCTGAATAATAAATTTATTGCCATTATCAAGGTTGAGGGTGACCTGGTCGAATAATGGGGAACCAAGAGCATACTCAGGCTGGCCAGGGCAAACAGAATACATCCCCATTGCTGAGAATACATACCAGGCTGAAGTCTGACCATTATCCTCATCGCCACACAATCCATCCGGTTCAGGTGAATAGAGCTTGTTCATGACCTCACGAACCTGAAATTGAGCCTTCCATGGCTGGCTGGTCCAGTCGTACAAATAAATGGCATGTTGAATTGGCTGGTTACCGTGTGCATATTGCCCCATTTTTCCATTTACCATCTCTGTTATCTCATGTATCTCAAAACCATAATACTTGCAATCGAAAACAGGAGGCATGGAAAACACCGAATCCAATTTGGAAATAAATGCTTTGTCTCCGCCCATAAGGTCAATCAGACCCTGCGGATCCTGAAAAACCGACCAGGTATAATGCCATGAACTGCCCTCCGTAAAAGCCCCACCCCATGCCTCTGGTACAAATGGAGTCTGCCAGCTACCATCCAGGTTTCTTCCTCTCATGAAATTTGTGGTTTTATCGAAAAGGTTACGATAATTTCCCGCCCGGGCTTTGAAAAGGTCTATCTCTGCCTGAGGCCGTTTCAATTCCTTTGCAAGTTTCCAGATAGTGAAATCATCATAGGCATATTCGAGTGTTCTGGCAGCATTCTCATTAACTTTTACGTCGTATGGCACATAGCCGAGCTTGTTGTAATAGGATACGCCAAACCGACCGACTGACTGCATAGGCCCCTCATTTTCCGTGTTCTTAAGAATCGATTCATACAATGTATTAATATCGTATCCCCGGATTCCCTTAATATATGCATCAGAAATCAGTGAAGCAGAATTGCTCCCAACCATGCAATTACGGTGGCCGGGTGATGCCCATTCAGGAAGCCAGCCACTTTCTTTATATGTATTTACGAGTCCTTCCATTACACGAGCGTCATGGTCGGGATAAACCAGGGTAAAGAATGGAAAAACAGCCCTGAATGTGTCCCAAAAGCCGTTATCAGTATATAAATATCCGGGAAGAACTTTCCCATTATATGGACTGTAGTGCATAACCTTCCCAGCCTGGTCATATTCATAGAACTTCCTTGGGAAAAGCAGTGTCCGGTATAACGCGGTGTAAAAGGTCACCTGTTGCTTCTGTGTGCCACCATCAATCCAGATACGGTTCATCTGCTCATTCCACAGATCTGCTGCTTTCTTTTTTATCTGTTCAAAATTATTGTTTGCCAGTTCTCTGTTCAGATTTAATTCAGCCTGTTCAGGGCTGATAAATGAAGAGGCAACTTTTACATGAACCGTTTGGCCTGCTTTGGTTTTGAAACGAAGAAATGCCCCAGTATGCTTCCCTTCTGCATCAGTTGATTTAATCTGGTTTTTTCCATCCAGAATAGTCCCATAATCTTCAAATGGCTGGTCAAACTGCAAAATGAAATAATTGGCAAAATTCTCTGGAACTCCACCGGAATTATTCTTGGCATAGCCGATAATCTTCCTTTCTTTTGGAAGAATCACAACTTTCGACCCTTTATTGAAAGCATCCAGGATGATCCATGATTGATCATTTGCAGGAAAAGTAAAGCGAAACATCGCTGCACGGTCAGTAGGTGTAACCTCAGCACTAATCTTATAATCCTCCAGGTATACATAATAATAATCAGCCTTCGAAATTTCTTTCTGGTGACTGAATTTTGACGCTCTCTTAAATTGGTCTGTACGGAGTTCCCCGGTTATAGCCATCAGGCTGAAAGCACCGTAATCATTGATCCAGGGGCTTGGCTGATGTGTCTGCTTAATTCCCCGGATCGAGTCGGACTGGTAAGTATAGCCCCAGCCATCACCCATCTTACCGGTCTGAGGTGTCCAGAAATTCATGCCCCACGGTACGGCAACCGCCGGATAGGTATTCCCATGTGAAAGGTTATAACTTGATTCGGTACCAACCAATGGATTTACCAGGTTTACCAAATTTCGAACTTCAGCTTGTGGCTTGGAATCCTGGGCATTGCATGTTATCACAATTACAGATGCCATCAGTAAATTGAACAGAATCTTCATGATTATAAAATAATTGGTATAACAATCCGACCCTACTTCATTGATCTGATCCTGACGTCAATAGGAGAACCTAGCAAGGTCCTGAAAAGTTCATCTGGATTTGAATTATTGAAATGATAGGGGTAGAGAATTTTAAGTTGTAAGATTTTTGCCGCTTCAACAGCCCTTTGAGGTTCCATGGTATAGGGTAAACCAATCGGAAGAAAAGCAATGTCTATTTGCTTTAATTTGGTCATTTCCGGTGTAATTTCCGTATCACCGGCAACATATATTCTTAAAGGTCCGAAAGTCAAAACATATCCATTTCCTTCATTTCTAGCATGATAAGGTTTCCCATTCCCCCGGAGATTATAAATATTGTAAGCAGCAACCGTTTCAACCGGAACACCGTTGGCAATAAAAAACTTCCCATTATCGCAAACCTTGCCTTTTTTTAATTTATCAAAACACAATTGGGGCAAAAAAATCTCTGTCTCAGGCTTCGATAATTTTTCAATGGCAACAGGATCCAGATGATCTCCGTGATCATGGGTAACAAGTATCACATCAGCTTTTGGTAACAAGGAATAATCAGCCAGTTGCATTACAGGATCGATATAATAATACCTGTCCTGATATTTAAACTGAAGCGAGGCGTGCCCGATAAAAGTGATCTCGATATTTCCTGCTGGTGTGCTTATTGTATCCGTCTCAAAAGCCTTTTGTCCATTGACACCAATGGTTGATCCCAAAAATAGGATAGCAGCCAAAAGTTTAACCTTGATAGAATTTTTCATTTTCGGAGGATCTTCGCTTTCTGGCGGTTAAACTGCCTTTTGTTGAGAGTACCTTCACGGTATAGTCTTTCCAGCCTTTCGATCTGATCAAGTTTTTCTGTCATATTGGTACCGCGGCTGAGTACCATTCTGGATACTGGAAATAGAAAAATAACCAAAACAATCAGTATCAGAAGGATCTCAGTGAGTCCGAATGAACCGCAAATTATCATAGTGGTAAAACTTTTACCTTGTTTTTCCGCAAATATAGGCGAATCAAAGCATGAATATCGCGGTTATCCGGATATTTCCGAATAGCATCCCTGAGAATTTCAATATTATTCTCATGCTCTGCATCAACATAGCCAAATCCCCTGTACTGTCCTTTCTCGATGCAAACGATTCCAATTTCATCCTTGGCTTTTCCTTTGTCAAGAATCAGAAAATCCTGATGTTCATATTCAAATCGCTTGATGAATTTTCTGACACGCTCATTATAGGATTCAGGGCCCTCCTCGCCGGTACAAGCTCCCAGGCATTCACCTATTCCCCGATGGAAACATGCACCCCCAGTATCATACAAGCCTGAAAGCTTATGACAAAGCTGATAATTTTCAATCCATTCGGAAAGTAACTCTTTACCCTCACGTTTAGAAGTAAAAGTGGTTAATGGAGCATCAGTATCATTGGTATTGCTGATTGCCAGATTGATATATCCATTCTTATCTTCCGTTGCAAACAATCCAAAATTAAATATACTTCTGCGCTGCTGCCGGTTATAAATTGGTTTATGCTTTTTAATTTCATCTGATTCAAGCAGCAAAGCAATCAGCTCATTTCCGGTAAGCTCCCAAGTTATCTCAGCTATACGGTCACGCATTTCCATGGCTTTGCGGGTCGTCTGGTTATGAAGGTGCTGAAATATCCTGGTACGGATGTCTTTGCTCTTTCCAATATAGATGAGATCATGCTTATCATCCCAGAAATAATAAACCCCGGGTTCTTCCGGAAGCTTGTTTAAAATACTTTTAGTGATGTTTTCATTAAGACCTTCAGGATGCCCTGGCTTGAGGATCTTAGCTGCAATATTTTTGTGATCCCTGTTGAGCAATACTTCCAGAAGCTTTACTGTGGCCATGGCATCTCCGCTCGCCCGATGCCTGTTATTCAATGGAATGCCGATAGATGTACAAAGCTTTCCTAATGAATATGAGGGTAATCCTGGAATAACCTGACGGGCAAGCCTAACAGTATCAAGGGTTTTCCGGTTGTAATCATAGCCCAGATTCTTAAACTCCTGTCTGATAAAACTATAATCAAAATTGACATTGTGTGCGACAAAAATCTGTCCTTCAGTCATTTCTACGATTTTTTTCGCAATCTCATAGAATCTTGGGGCATCTGCCACCATTTCGTTAGTTATGCCTGTTAGGCCAGTAATAAAATATGGGATATTGATTTCCGGATTGACCAGGGTAACAAACTCATTAACTATGGTTAATCCATCATGAATAAAAATAGCAATCTCCGTGATCTTCTCATTCTTAGGACTGCCTCCGGTGGTTTCAATGTCAATAATTGCAAACATTAACCCCTGCCCTTTATTAGCTCCATATCCTTCCTGAGATTCGCAATCACGGCAAACAGTTCATGTTCCAACGGTATTTTCTCCGGCATTTCAGAACTTATGTAATGGATAAACTTCCATATTTCTGTGATTTCCTCAACCTGCACAGCGAAAGATTCGTACTCGCGGTTCAGCGAGTGAAGGATAAATTGCTTGTTCCTGAAATCCTTCTCAATAAGTTTGAAGACTAATCCTTCATCTTTCGTCAAAATAATACATGGATCGCCCTTCTTCAGGAATTCCCAGTTCTCAACAAATTCGCCTGTAATAAAAGACCCATCAGGTATCGGTTTCATGGAATCTCCACTGATCTGAAAAGTCCTGTACTTACGCTCAGGAGATAAAAAAGGCAACTGAAAAACCGGAAGCTCCCTGATGTATTCGGGATCAGCGTAACCCCTCTTGTATCCGGCTTTCGCTTTTTCTGCAACGAGTTCAATATTGTCCCTGTTCTGCCGGTCGACTGTAGTCGCTAATATCCGTAGCTGACTTCCTTTTATATAGACATCAAAGCCATCTTCAAGTTGCCGGATCTGGCTTTCAGACAAAGATGCCAAATCGATCCTGGCAAGGGTATCCATTGAGATGCGGAAGTAATCTGAAAATAATTTCAGCTCTTCAATCCCTGGTTCTGCAACCCCATTCTCATATCCGGCAAAGGTTGATCGTTTCATTCCAAGGAAATTCGAAACCTCATCCTGAGTCCTTCCCCGGCGCTTTCTTAGAAACTTGATATTTGTCCTGATAAACATATCTTGCAATTTTGATCTAAAGTTAATCAAAATCGTGATGATAATCTAATCAATGACAACAACTGCATGACCCATTGTGGTATGACGGGCATGAATTCTCTGGCATACTGGAAGATTTTGATGGTTTAGGTTTCCTGTATTCGGAGCTGTCGGAACTGCAAACCGGACAAGGCGCAACGATCTTGCTGCATGGACCATACATTGGATCTGTATACTCCTTTTTTCTCCCTTCACCATCAAAAACAAGCTCGCAATCAAAGCACTTAAATTCCATAATCTCAGGATTTATTAAAGACTTTATCGTCCTTTTATAATATTGTTATTACATTAGCAGCATGAAATCCGTCGACAAAAATAGATTAAAAAATGAAAAGGACCGATTGCTCAAATGGTTCAGAAAATATCACAAATGGCCTGCTTTGATTTTTACTTTCTTTATATTACTGTTCTCTCTTTCCGGTGTAATTTTAAACCACAGAAACCAGTTCTCATCCATCGACATTAGCCGGAAAATTCTACCGGCGATTTATCATTATAAAAATTGGAACCTCGCAGCAGTAAAATCCAGAGTTGAAATATCATCCGACAGTATTCTTGTGTTCGGAAATATTGGCGTTTGGCTGACTGATCCGGGGTACTCAAGCTTTGCGGATTTTAATAAGGGTTTCCCCCCTGGTGCCGATAACCGAAAGATTAACACTTTAATACAAACTTCGAATCATCGGCTTTTCGCGGGTACGCTTTTCGGATTATACGAATACAAAGCCGGATGGCAAAAAATTACAATTCCTGTCAAGGAGGAGCGTATTGTAAAAATCGTTGAAAAGGGTGATTCTTTGATGGTGATGACCCGTTCCAACCTTCTGATCACAGATAAGAACTCAGACAGCCTGGCCTTTAAAAATGAAATGATACCTCCTGGAGAAGATTACGATAATAAAACCGGGCTATTTAAAACTTTATGGGTAATCCACAGTGGTGAAATATATGGAAAGGTCGGCAGGTTAATCGTTGATGCCGTTGGACTCATCGTGATAATCATTTCCTTAACCGGTCTCTTTTATTGGATAACACCGCACCTTCTAAAACGGGTAAAG
>CAIXHD010000432.1 GCA_903919065.1 uncultured Bacteroidota bacterium | reverse complement strand
GTTGGTGCACCCGACCGAAGCCTTTCGTACCGGAGCAATGCCTGGGAATATCCGGTCCAGAATTCCGAATCGAACTATACCTATTATATACCGCTTACCCCTGATATGGTTGGCGCTAAAATCGATGCGACCGTGCTGGTTTTGAAGAACGGCGTGTCTGAGTTTAAGCCCGAAGTCTGGATCACCGCTTATCCGATTCCGTATGAAAAGATCAGTACAGCGGATGTTGGAAAATCAGAATGGAAGGCCTCGAAAGAGTACACGGAACTTAACAACCGGTTGCGAAAAGGATGGAATAACTGGGATGCGGAAAATGTGCTGTCACAGATATTATTGCCTCAGGGCAAGTGCATCAATTTTCAGATCGTTTGCGGTAAGGATACGGTCGCCAATCCTCATCTGGGCAATAATGAAATTCCCGGCCTGGTGATCACGCCTTTTGGTCATTCATACGATGGTTCGTATTCTGATATGATGATCAAATGGAAGGGCATGAATATCAGGATGCAAACGGCAGCTTCGGGGAATGACCTGATGGTGCTGTTCTCGAACGACAGGCCCAATGATTCGACCTATCTTATTATGATTCCGGAGATTAAGTATGATAATGCTGGCCGGCTGCCTGATTTCTATACTACAACCGTGAAGGGTGACATTTTGAAGCTTACGGCTAAACTCGGCATATCCAATCAAAAGGCGGTAACCTTTGCTGACATTGAAAAAACGATCAGTCTGGCCGGGAAAAAACACGATGACCTGAAGGTGAGTTATGGTGCGAACAGTAAATTGTACGACGCAATGCAATCAGTTTTTGCCTGGAACACAATATATGATGCTAAAAACGACCGTGTTTTTACTCCGGTGAGCCGCGCCTGGTGTCAGGGTCAGGGATTTGTGCTTTTTGAATGGGATACCTATCTTGGCTGTTATCAGTTATCGATGGATAATAAGGATCTTGCCTATGCCAATCTGATCGCGATAACCAAAGAGATCACCTCAGATGGATTTGTCCCGAATTTTACCTCTGGGAATCACAAAAGCACTGACCGTTCGCAGCCGCCGGTGGGCTCCATGGTGGTTAATGCCATCTATAAGAAATACCAGGATAAATGGATACTGAATCTTCTGTTTGACGACCTGCTGACCTGGAACCGGTGGTGGCCGAAGAACCGCGATGCCAACGGATACCTTTGCTGGGGCTCAGATCCCATACCGACAACCCCTGAAATGGGAAATCTGGAAAAAAGAGCTATCAACCAAATGCTGGGTGCAAAATTCGAATCCGGATTGGATGATTCCCCGATGTATGACAGCATTGCCTATGATCCGGAACATCACATGATGAAGCTTGCCGATGTCGGGCTGATGAGTTTGTATATCATGGATTGTAATGCCCTGGCTGAGATTGCGCAGACACTGAACAGAACATCGGTAGCTGAGGAGCTGAAAGGCAGGGCGGCAAAATACAGTAAGTCGCTCGAAACTTTATGGGATGAGCAAGCAGGAATCTATCTGAATAAAAATCTGGAAACAGGAAAATTGAGCCCTCGCATGTCGCCGACGAATTTCTATCCGCTGTTGGCTAAAGTTCCGAGTCAGCAAAAGGCCGACAGGATGATCAATGAGCATTTCTTTAATCCAAAGGAATTCTGGGGCGATTATATTATGCCTTCCATTGCACGTAACGATCCAGCCTATTCCAATGAATACTGGAGAGGAAGAATATGGGGACCGATGAATTTTCTGGTCTACCTCGGGATGAGAAATTATAATCTTCCTTTGGCGAGAGAGGCCATGGTGAAAAAATCCAGCGAATTACTGTTGAAATCATTCAATGAGAAACGTACTGTTCACGAAAATTATAATCCGGATACCGGCGCGGGTACCAGCGATGATTATTATCACTGGGGGGCGTTGCTTGGGTTTATGACCTTTTTGGAAAACGGAACCTATCTGAAGTAAATATCTGAAAAATGAAAGCTTATTTTTTTCTGTCCATGTTGCTGCTGCCATTTTGGACAGGTGGTGGTAAAGCGCAGACTGTACCGGAAAGCCTGTTTAAAATGTCGGGCAACCGGCTGATCTGGGAGAATGAAGGAGAGGTGTTCTGGATTGAATCGTTTGGCCGGAATACGCTGCGATTCAGGTCGTCGCGAAGTCTCCATATCTCAGAAGAAATCTGGAATATTTTGCCACAGCCGGAAAGCAAAGCCGCCATAAACATTACTGAAGGGAAAGCTTCGATTTCCAATGGAAATATCCGAGCCGAAATCCGGGAAAAGGATGGGTTGGTTACTTATTTTAATGATAAAAATGAGGTCCTGCTGAAAGAGGCTTATCATCACCATGTTACCAGAATTGCGAGGCAATATAAGAGCAGGGGAAGCGATCATTTTGAGCTGATGCTGACCTTTGAAGCGGAGAAAACTGAGCATTTATATGGCATGGGGCAGTATCCGAATGATTGCCTCGACCTTAAAGGAACGGTATTGGACCTGGCCCAGAAGAACACGCAGATATCCATTCCGTTTCTTTTATCAAGTAAGGGTTATGGGTTTATATGGAACAATCCGTCGATTGGAAGAGCTGAACTTTCGATGACTCAAACCTGTTTCAGCGCCCGATACGCCAGGCAGATCGACTATTATATTTTCACCGAATCAACACCTGCTGATCTGGTAAAACATTATTCTGCGCTAACCGGCAAATCACCGATGATGCCGTACTTTGCGACAGGTTTGTGGCAATCGAAACTGCGTTATTCATCGCAGGCGGAGCTGATGTCGGTGGCCAGAGAGTATAAAAAACGTAACCTGCCGATCTCCGTTATTGTGGCTGATTTTTTCCATTGGCCGAAATCGGGAGATTGGAAATTCGATCCGAAATTCTGGCCCGATCCGGCAGGGATGGTTAAAGAGCTGGATTCCATGGGGATAAAGCTGCTGGTCTCGGTTTGGCCGACTACCCAGACGGAAAGTGAGAATTATGCCACCATGCTGAAAAAGAATTATTTGATACGGCCGGAGGTTGGGGTAAATGCTTTTCTTCCTTTCACCGGTTACCTCACTTTTGTGGATGTCACTAACCCGGATGCCCGTCAATTCATGTGGGAAAAAATCAAGAAGAATTATTATGACATAGGTGTCCGGATGTTCTGGCTGGATGAGGCAGAGCCGGAAATCGACCCGTTGGATTATGAGAATGTCAGGTATTACAAGGGAAACGGACTGGAAATGTCATCGATCTATCCGTTCAATTTTGCACAGGCACTGTATGAAGGTCAGGTGGCGGCAGGTCAGAAAGATATCATCAACCTTGTTCGCTGCGGATGGATTGGGAGTCAGCGTTACGGTACCGTTTTATGGTCGGGCGATATTTACGGTGACTTTGCTACCCTGCGCAGGCAGGTGAAGGCTGGACTGAATATTTCCTTATGCGGGATTCCCTGGTGGAATACTGATATCGGCGGTTTTTTCTGGTCGAAGGATACGCCGGAACAATTTCATGAAGTTTTGATCCGGTGGTTCCAGTTTGGTGCATTTTGCCCGGTGATGAGGATGCATGGACAGCGACCGCCGGCAACGAAAATTGAGGGCAGCCCGCAAGGGTCGGGTGGTCCCAATGAAGTTTGGAGCTACGGCGAGGAAACTCTGGGTATCATGTCGAGGTACCTCCAGGTGAGGGAGCAATTGAAGCCTTACATCCTGAAAAATATGGAAGTGGCATCGAAAGAAGGCATACCCATGATGCGCCCGCTGTTCTTTGATTTTCCTAAAGATCAGGTTTGCTATACGATTGAGGATCAGTATATGTTCGGACCAGATTTGCTGGTTTGCCCGGTGCTTCAGTATCAGGCGAAAACACGAAAGATCTATTTTCCGGTTGGTTCCGAATGGAAAGATGCGCTTACCGGCAAAGTTTACAAGGGTGGGCAGTCGGTTGAATATGCTGTAACTCTTGAAAATATTCCGGTTTTTTGCCGGAACGGGTTTGGTTTGACGATAAAGTGACGCGGAAGAACAATGTAGGGGAGGACCCGTGTGTCCTCCCGACGGAAGACGAATAGACTGAAGACATAATAGACACAAAAATGAATAAGATTTTGATTGTACAGTTGGCGCTGCTATTATCGTCAACAGCCCTGTTTTCGCAGTCAACAGGCAAGATATTTCCGGGAGCCGATGAGAAGACCCCGTCGCGATCGGAATACTTTTCGTGGATCAATAATACCGGCGAGGGATCGACGGAAAAGCAGACTCTGGCCAATCTTGATTTTTTCAAATGGCTGCACGATGAATATGGCATGGTGCTGGATATCTATGCCTTTGATGCTGGCAATATCGATAAGGGAGAATATAGGGGATCATCCAAAGTAAGCAAGTTTGATATTCAGTTTCCTAATGGATATAAGCCGATGGCTGACCGTGCCGCTGAGATGGGCACCCGGCTTGGCGTATGGGATGCTCCTGACCGTTTCGGATATACTCCTGAGCAAGAAAAGAAGCAGATTGAATATATGGTTTCGCTGTGCCGCGATTACCGTTTTGAGCTGTTTAAATTCGATGCGATGGGGGGAGACCTTAGAGATGAAAAGCAGGAGGCCTTTATCCGCATGATGACTGAATGCCGCAAGTTCAGTCCCGACCTGATCCTGCTGAACCACAGGATAAACCTGGGTACCGAAGCCGTTAAGCAGGCGACCACCTTTCTGTTTGGAGGTGATGAAACGTATATCGATGTGCACATGACGAATGATCGGACTGCCACGCATCATCGTGCCGGAGCACTGAACCGTGAACTGGTACCTGAACTGCAGCGGCTCACTGAAGATCACGGTGTTTGCCTCTCTTCCTGTCTGGATTATTGGGAAGACGATCTGATTTTGCAGGCATTCAACCGTAACCTGATACTGGCGCCGGAGATTTATGG
>CAIXHD010000431.1 GCA_903919065.1 uncultured Bacteroidota bacterium | reverse complement strand
CGCCATCCGATAACGTGAAGGTGAACCCATGGACTCTCGTAATTGATTCCGTTATGACCGGTTCCGATGGCCGGTATACTTTTACCAGCCTTATCGCCGGAACTTACGCGGTTTCTCCTTTCCCCAGCGGGAAATATATGTTTTCTACTGATACCTCAGGATCCACTTTTTCAATTATTGAGGCAGGCCAGAATTATGAAATTAATTTCACCTCTCCTATATCTGGATCGGAGAATTACCAAAATGAAAGGTCTATACGTATATACTCAGTGAATTGTCCGGAAGGCATGAAAATTTTAGTTAAGCGGCAGATATTTAATTATTTTTTCGGGAGCTGGGAGAGTGAAGGAGCGGAAACTGCTCAGCAGCTCAGACGTGATGGCTATTATATGCGTTTTCAAACCCTTTGGAATACCAAGGATTCGACGAAGATTTATTTTGAATCTATTCCTGAAATCGCATGGGGGAGCAATTATGCTGTATTTGATACTTTTTTTATTTATGCCGACAAGGAGCGTTACAAAATCTGGCTGCATGATGGTGTCATCAGTGATGCCTGGTATCTGGACTGGAAGGAAAAGCGTGTACGCTGGTATCATTGATCAAACGAAACTGTTCGCCGGCTAAGGTCAAACAAGCCTACTTCCGTATATTAAAGAAAACCCTTTCCGTTCTTTTTGGCCACCGGTTATTCGACGTATCAACATCGGCAGTTTCCTGGTGCGGATCGAGCGTGACAGTGCGGACCTCCTTGTCATAGATGAAAACCTTCGTGACCTCCTGCTGGTTCCTGAGCCAGATTTCGGCCGGAATCCTCACTTCATCTGTTGTCCCATCTTCAAATTCAAATTCGATAACCAGTGGCATGATCATGCCGCCCAGCGCTTTAAAGGTGATCTGATAATACCGCTGGCCGCTTTTGAGTTGCTTGATCTCCTCAGGAGTCAATCTGTTATAAAGTGCATCGATTCTGGTTTTCTCCCCGTCGGATAATACCGGTTCGGGTTCATTGTACTTGTCGCGCAGCGTCTTGTCGCGGTCGATCTCACTTACAAACTGACCCTGATCCCGGATGGTGGCAATATCGGGCCTGATCAGCTTACTTTTGTATTGTGCTGCCTTCGTGGCTGAAGGCTCATCAAAAACTGGCTCAAAAACAGTCACATTGCTGATGGACAGGTCAACATGATCGGTGGTGAAGAACCATTCGCGCCAGAACCAGTCGAGGTCAACGCCGGAGGCATCTTCCATGATGCGAAAGAAGTCGGCGGGCTGCGGATGCTTAAACATCCAGGTCTGGGAGTATTGCTTAAAAGCCTGATCGAACAGCTCCCGACCCAGAATGGTTTCACGCAGGATATTGAGGCCCGACGCCGGCTTACGGTAACTGTTCATCCCTCCCTGGAGCAGGGCATCGGCATCAGTCATTAAAGGTACCTGGGTATTTTTGGGGCTGTTCATGTACCCGATCATTTCGGTGGGTTTACCCGACCAGCTCTGGTTGATGTCCCATTCGCGCTCGGACAGTCCCTGGATAAATATGTTGAATCCTTCGTCCATCCAGGCCCATTGCCTTTCATCGCTGTTCACGATCATCGGAAAATAATTGTGCCCCACTTCATGTCTGATTACACCGATAACCCAATCGCGCGCTCCTTTGGCATAACTGCCATCGGGATTCGGTCGTCCGCCACAGAAGGCAATCATCGGGTATTCCATGCCGAGGCTTGCATCAACCGCCTGTGCCACCGGGTAGGGGAAATCGAAGGTGTATTTTGAATAGGACTTGATAGTATGGGCAATGGTTTTTACCGCATATTGGCTCCATAACGGGTTGCTCTCCCTGGAATAAAATGACATGGCCAGTACGCGATTATTCTTGAACGGAACACTCATGGCATCCCAGATAAATTTGCGGGAGCTGGCAAAGGCAAAATCACGAACGTTTTCAGCTTTGAAACGCCAGCTTTTCGACTGGGTGGATCGGCCTTTCTCGTTGGCAACCGCCTCATCAGCCGTTATTATAAACACCGGCACCTCTGATTTTTTTGCCTCTTCGAGTCGTGCGACCATTTTGGCGGACAATATCGTACCTCTATTCTGCAATACACCGGTGGCCGCCACGGTATGGTCAGCGGGTACGGTAATGGTCACATCAAAATTGCCGAATTCCAGCGCGAATTCGGCATCAATAAATTGCTTGGTCTGCCATCCCTGGTCATTGAAAACGCATAAACGAGGATAAAACTGCGCAATGGCATAAGTGCTTTCATCCTGCCCGTCGAAAGGATCATATCCCGACCGGCCACCCTGCGTTTTCATGTTGTTGAGGTTATATTCCCATTTCAGGTTCACCTGCGTCGATTTGCCGGGCTGCAGGGGATTATCAAGCAAAATTTTCAGTATTGTGTGGTTCTTTACTGTTTGAAGAATGGTGCCGTCGCCGGAGGTAACTGCACCCATCCTGAAACCACCATCAAACTTGCTGTTCATCCGCATGATGCTCGACGCGGACTCCTGGATTGCCATTTCGGAAGTTCCGATTTTACTCCCAAGGGAATTTGGCTCATAAATATTCTGATCGAGCTGGATATAGAGGTAGCTCAGCGATTCCTGGGAGTTGTTCCTGTAGGTAATCACCTCAGTACCTGTAACCGTCTTTTTTATCTCATCCAGTTTGATATCCATCAGGTAGTCCACCTGTTGCTGAAAATATCCATTGCCGGGACGACCGCTGGCTGTCCGGTACTGGTTCGGTGTAGGCAACTCCTCAGTTAACTGCCTGAATAAGTTTTTATTGATGTTTTCCTGTGAAAAGGTCACGGTCGAAAATGCCATGATCAGGAACAGGCAGGGCCAAACTGAATTTTTCATTTTTTTAACTTAGTTACGTTTGCTGCGCCCAAAGTAAGCATCCCGAAGACACAACAGACACCTCAGTGGAAAATATGTAGTTTCCTGGTGGAAGATATTGACCAAACAGGATAAATAAGAGGGATAATTTTTCCCGCTAAAAGACTTATTTTCACCTGCTATGAAAAAAATCAGAACTTTATTTGTCGTTGGAGCACTGTTGTCAGCCCTGGTTATGCTTTCAGCTTCCTGTACGGAGGGAGTGAAAGTCAAGCGTAACGGTGATGCGGTGGTCCTTAAAAATGAGTTGGTGAGCCTGAGTTTTAACCTGGTGGATGGAAAATACAGCATCAGGAACCTTAAGGATAACACAATCCCGATCAGGGATGCTGTCCTCAAGATAAATAACTGGTCGTCCGGTGATGCAAAAAACCGGTTCACGTGGGAAAAACAAGCGGTTTCCGATGACCTGGGCAAAGGAATGGCCCTGTCACTTTCTATTGAATCGGACAATCAGCCGCGGATGATCTTCCGGTTTTCCCTCCATGAAAATCAGGGATATTTTACGATATCGGGTGGGATCGATAATACAACGGGCAACCCTGTTCAGGTTAAAGAAATTCATGCTCTGGCCGGAGGAAAGGCTTACGACGGCGCGGTCTTTCCGGAGAATTTCGCCATGATCGACGGTTTCAGCGCTGGAGAACCGCTGGAATACGGCCGCAGGATGTATTCCCCATTGACCAGGGAATACGCCCTCAAGTCGCGGAATAATATCCTCCTGACTTTCGGCAAAGGCCAGTTGCGGCAAACACTGGTTATGGGCGGACTAACCTACTCCGATTTTGAAAAATTCGCTTCGATGGAGCAAAGCCGTCAGGTGGAACTGGAAAAGGGTCCTGATGATAAAAGCAGCCTGCTCTGCTACCTGAACCTGCCGGATGATAAACTGAACGAGTCGGCAAGCGGCGAAAAGCTGGAACTGGTCAAGGGCACTCGAAAAAAGACCTGGCAGAACCAAGAGTTCAGGTGTTCTGAAACGGCAACCTCAGCGATGGATACGGAGAAAATCATCCTGGATATTAAAAATCTTGACAAGGGGAAACCATATTTCCTGGGTTTCTCCTGGTGGAGGGGCTTGTGGCACGGCGATCGAAAAGATCACCGGCAGTCGGTCTTTGTGGAATTCATGAAAGAGGGCAGGCTTACCAGGATCCCCCTCCTGGAAAATCAGCTGCTCCCTCGTTTTGATGGTGTGAAAAAAGAGGATGTTGAACAGGTGGAGATACTGGTGCCAGCGGAAGCAATCGAGGCGGGCGGATTTCAACTATTGGTGGAGCATGCGGCAGGGGATTACGAAAACAATGCAAAAGATCCGAATGTCTATTTGAGTGAGTTATGGCTCCGCGATGGCAGGTTTAAGCCCCTGCTGAAGGATCACCTGACACAGATTAATGAGTGCGTGAGGCCAAGAAAGGAATTCACGGCGAGCCTGTTTGCGTTGGATCCCGTGGGTAAAAGAGTGGATCCCGGAACAACCTATATTCCTGATGATCAATTTTATATAGATGTAACACGCCCCGATCCTTTCGAAGCCCTCGAACAATACGGACGGCTCGTCAGCAAGGCGCAGCATATCAAACTGAGCATGTATGATTTCCCATCGGTATGTCTCTGGTACGCTGAAGTGAGCGATTATGGCGGAGGCGTGGCAAAAAACAACACGCCCGGCGCTGTTAAAGAGATGAGCATAATTGCGGGAAGCGGTTTCCTGAATTACAGCCGTGCGGCCGTGCGTCTGGTGCCTGATTCTTATCTGCCTGACAACCAGCAGGGCTGGTGGGACGATAAGCACTGGCAGATGGCGGAGACTGATCTGAATGCCAGCCAGAACGGGCGCTATATGGCGCCATACGAAACATCTGAAAAATGGGGTAAGGCGGTGACCAATCTGGGTGGAATCCCGATTACCTATTTTCAAACCGGATTCCGATCTGAGGATTATGCGAAAGCTTTCCCCGGGCACATGCTCTTCAACAAAACCTACGCCTGGGTAGGTGCACCCCAGGATACGGCCGGCGAAATGTTTAAATCATGGAATCAAACCTGGACCCGGAACCGAATCGTGTGGGGATATGATTATACCGATCCGGGTTTTCTGAGCCATCTGAAGGAGGTATATAAAAACCTTGCGTCCGGCGGTATCAAAGGCCTGATGTTCGATTATCCATTCTCGGGATGGGCTTCGGGTGGAGGCATGGAGGATCCCTATTCAACCACGGCAGCAGCATACCGGAGTATCTTCCGGATGCCCTACGAAGGTCTGGGCCCGAAATCCTATGTAGATGAGCGTAATATGGAGAGGGGAAGCGATGTGGCAATAGGATTCGTTGCTTCCATGCGCACGGAGAATGATACCGACCAGATGGATAAAATCACGGTTACCCGCTGCGGACTGCGCTGGTATAAAAACAGGGTTCTATACAATCAGGATACGGATTCCAAGAATATTGCCCGCCTGCAGGGAAGCAGGGATCAGGTGCGTGCTGTCCTCACAATGGCCTATGTGACCACGGGCCGTTTGCTTCTGGCAAACAGTTTCTCCCAATTTTCGGCTGAAACATTACACGACCTTACCCGCACTTTCCCTTATCCGGCGGAGAACAGAACCGCAAGGCCAATTGATGCTTTCGTAAGCGAATATCCTATGGTTTACGATTTCAGGGTAGATGATGGATGGCACCAGCTGACATTTTACAATGGCGATTTTGAGCATGAAAAAAGCATTGGCATCAACCTGGCCGGCGAAACCGTAGAGGGTGCAGTCGGGCTTGATCCCCGGAAAACCTATCATGTTTACGATTTCTGGAATGATAATTATATCGGCATTTATAAAGGATCCGACCGACTGGAGCAGAAACTCAGGCAGGGAGAGGCGCGAATGATGTCGGTAAGGGAAGTAACACCCCAACCCCGGGTATTATCGGCTGACCGCCATATTATGCAGGGATACCTTGATATGTCCGATGAAAAATGGGACAACGGGAAGAAAATCCTGTCGGGAACCAGCAATGTGGTTGGCGGCGATCCCTATATCCTGACTATTG
>CAIXHD010000430.1 GCA_903919065.1 uncultured Bacteroidota bacterium | reverse complement strand
CCATCAATACGATCACGAGCGCATTGATCCTCAGTATGGTGATTTATATCGGGTACACTTTCGGGAATATGTCACTCTCCTCCTTCCTGATCCTTGTTTTGCTGTTTGCCAGGATTTTTCCCCAGATGATGAAGGTGCAAACAACCTACATGCAGATTGCCATCCTTTTTCCCTCCTATGAGAATACCATGGCCATGAAAAAGGAGTTGGAAACATCCTTGAAAAATGATGCCGTGTTCCACGATGCCACTTCATCTAAAATCACGCTGAACAATGAAATTGCCTTTGATGAGGTTTCATTCGGTTACATTTCCGGAAAGTCCTTGTTTGATAATATCAGTCTCACAATTCCTGCAAAGAAAATCACCTGCATTGCAGGACCATCCGGCAGTGGTAAAACCACCCTTATGGACATGATCACGGGGTTGCTCATTCCCGTTCATGGAAAAATAATGATCGACGGAAAGGATCTGACTGAAATTGACAAAGCTGCCTGGCACAATTCCATGGCCTATGTTCCACAAGATTCAGTCTTTACAAATGCATCGTTGCGCGAAAACCTGACGATGGGGAATAATCGGATTTCGGATGACCAGATTTGGCAAACGCTCGAACGGGTCAATGCCGGTCAGTTTGTGCGGGAACTCCCCCGTGGATTCGATACAAAGATGAACAACAATGGACAGCAATTCTCCGGAGGAGAGCGTCAGCGATTGGCGATTGCAAGGTCATTGCTGCGGGAACCAACCCTGTTGCTCCTTGATGAGGTAACAAACACACTCGATTTAAAAAATGAACAGACAATAATCGACATTTTGCTGGAACTGAAAAAAGAGATCACCATCGTCATGATCACCCATAAAAGGGATCTGGCTCAATATTTTGATAAGATCATTGATGTCAGGAAACTTTAAAATCGCTGATTATTTTTATATTTACATCCCAGAACCAAGAACCAACTATTATCATGGAAAATCAAATGGTTCCCCGCGGGGAGACCACCGAAGCTGAAATAGACCTTTTCAAACTCCTGATCAAAACTATAGTCTATTTCCGGAAGTACTGGAAATTATATCTTATTGTTGTAATCCTTGGAGGTGCCTTGTATTTCATACCGAAACCTGCGCCCAAGCGCTTTTACAGTTCTACAATGACCGTAACAACCTGCCTTTCAGGTGAGGATGTCAAGCTGGTGCTCAGTTCTCTTGCTGATGCCGTAAAAACAGGGGATGTACAGGCAGTCGCTGATGTTTTTGGTCTATCTGTTGGTAGTGCCAAAAGAATTAAAAAGATGTATGTCCTAAATATATGGGACTCAACCGATGTGATGGTACAGCCGAGGGCAGCAATCAGAAAAACGAAAAGTAAATTGATACAAATCCGGATTGATCTGTACAACCAGGAGGGAAAATTTAATAATAAAATGACTAAGTTACTCCTCGATAGTATCAGAGTGGGCGTTGTCTCTTATTTAAACAGTAACCCCTATCTCAAAGAACGGTATGAATCATCCAAAGTGAAAACTAAAAATTTAATCGCTGAGGTAGAAAACCAGATAGAGAAGTTGGACATCATTCAACAAATATTGATCACCAAAAAAGAAATTCAGAGTCAGGTTGTAGTCGAAAATGTGCAGCAAACCTCATATTCAGGTGATATAATCGCCTTTCTTGAAAAGAAATTGCAACTGCAGGAATCGTATAATCTGGACAAGCCCCTGATGGTCGTTCAGGATTTCACCATAACCAAAGTTGTGGAACCGGTAATTTCAAGAAATCAAACACTGCTGGTTATATTCCTGATTCTCCTGCTTACCGCTGGATATACGCTCTATCAGGAAGTCAAGCCATTCGTGCCGCCAATGGAGAAGAGTAAGAAATAATCAAAACAAGATTCTTGATAACCACATAGTATGAACGAAGTTTACACACGAAACCCCGTAGTTGTGCTGCGGGAAGAATTTGATGACTGGGCTGTACTGTACAATCCCGATAATGCTGAAGCTCTCGGAACCAATCCAATGGGTGTCGAGGTTTGGAAAAAGATCGATGGAAAGAGCAGCGTTGAGCAGATCAACACAGGCATCAGAAACAAT
>CAIXHD010000429.1 GCA_903919065.1 uncultured Bacteroidota bacterium | reverse complement strand
TGCTGCTGATTTCGAAAAAGCCGATGTTAAGGGCAAGATTGTTGTAACTTATGGTGATCCGGGAGGTGTTGCCGGCCTTGTGAGGAAATATGAGGCTTTGGGAACCATTTCAATGAGTTCACCACGGCCACTTTTTGATCCTACCCAGATGCCCTGGACAGGCTTATGGGGCGAAGCTGGACAGAAGCTTGGGTTTGCTTTCATGATGCCTCCGCGGGAGGGCTATCTTCTGAGAGACCGCCTCATGCGAAATGAAAAAATCAAGGTTCATGCTCTCGTTAAAACCTCAAAAGAAATAACTGATCTGCAGGTTCCTACCTGTGTAATCCCTGGAACGGATCCTAACGCAGGTGAGGTGATTTTTTCTGCTCACCTTTTTGAAGGCTTGTTGAAACAGGGTGGTAATGATGATATTTCCGGATGTGCTGTAATTCTGGAAGTTGCACGTATGTTTAATACCATGTTTGAGGAAGGGCGTTTGCCGAGGCCAGCCCGCAGCATGCGTTTCATTTTTATTCCCGAATTCTCCGGATCGATCCCCTGGGTGCAGGCACACAAGGACATAATGGAGAAAACGCTTTGCAATATCAACCTGGATATGGTTGGACTTTGGCTGAGCAAGAGCCAGTCATTCTTCAACCTTGAACGTACAACTTTCGGGAACCCGCATTATATCAATGATGTGGTGGAGAACTATTTCCGCTATGTAGGTGAAACAAATCGTACGATGATCTCCATCTGGAGCGGATATCTTAATCGCATTGTAGCACCTTCCGGATCTGACGAACCATTTTATTACAATATTGAGAACCATTTTGGCGGATCGGACCATGAAGTCTTCAACGACTGGGGCGTTGGTGTACCGGGTATCATGATGATTACCTGGCCTGATCAGTATTATCACACCTCTGAGGATGTTGCCGACAAATGCGATCCGACACAACTAAAAAGGGTTTCAGTTATAACTGCTGCATCGGCATATACCATTGCCAATGCTGATGCGGGTATGGCCGGAAAGATTTCTGCCGAAGTGTTTTCGAACGGAGTAAGACGATTAGGCCACCAATCAGCGCGTGGACTTGATGAGCTTTCTAAAGCAACTGCAGCAAACCTGCCATCCATTTATAAGAAAGTCAGGGGATATGTTGAAGGAACCATGCTGAATGAAATTGAAACCATAGAATCAGCGCTTGAACTGGCTCCTGCTGATGCACAGCTGAAATCGACCATTGCGGTACAAACTGCCCAAATAAGGAAAATAGCCGAAGCGCAGATGGCTGTCATTGACGAAGAGATGAAAAAATCGGCCTTAAATCTGGGAATTGCGGCAATTTCGCTAAAACTAACCGAACTGGAGAAAAAAGCGATTGCGATTATCCCTGTGCCCACCTCCAAAGTAAGAGAGAACGGTTTTGGTGGATATTCCAAATTTATGCCGCAGCTGACCCGGGAGCAAAACAATTCTATTTACGGCAGCCTATCTGATAAGTCAGAATTGGAAAGGCTCTGCAATGGACGGCACAATGCTTTTCAGATCAAGCAGCTGCTGGATACTCAATCATCGAGAGAATCAGACCTTCAGGCGATCATTGACTACATCGAGATTCTCAGGACTGCGAACCTGGTTACCCTTGCCAGCGTGAAGAAATAGGCTCGCTGACGCTCGCTAATAGGGTCGGCTGCGCCTCCCTAATTGGTTCGCCTTCGGCTCACTAATTAATAATTAGCGCGGAGCGCATAGTTAGCGACCGAAGGGAGACTATTAGTGAGCGATAGCGAACCTATTTGCGACCGGAGGGAGCCTTTTGGCGAGCAGAGCGAGCATACCCGTGAATGCCTTCATTTACGGCCCGAACTTCCTCTATTGTATAAAAGGCTTTGGGATTGAATTCATTGATCAGGCGGGCAAGGGTCTGGATTTCTGATCTTTTTACTATTGTATAAACAACATCAACTGTTCCGGTACTTCCCTGAGCGGTATGAAAAGTTACTCCATATCCGGCATCCTTCAGTTGTGTTATCAGTTGATCGGCGGGTACCCTGCTGATTACACGCAATGCAACATGACCTATGGCTATTCTCTCCTCAAGGATTATCCCGATAAAATTTCCTGTTGCAAATCCGGTGCAATAAGCCAGAAAATAGTACCAGCGGTCGATATTCTGCATAATCTTCGCCATAGCCAGCAACCAAATAAAGACCTCAAAGAAACCCAGTAAAGGTGCCAGATAACGATACCCCTTGGATACGAAAATGATCCGTACCGTACCAATAGAAACATCACATATCCTGGCCAGAAAAATGAGTATCGGTACAATAATTATTCCCCAGAAATCGAATGCCATATTACCTCCATTTGACTACTTTTCCTTTGTTTCCTGCCATCCAGACTGCTCCACGGTTGGGAACAACCTCCATAGTATGGAAGCCATCCTTGCTTACCTCAGACCAGCTTTTACCTGAATCCTGCGAAATCCACACGCCTGGCGGACCGCATGCGACCAGTGTTTCAGCGTTTATCCACCGGACACATTCCATGAACGGAACCTGTGAGGCACCCTCGGGAACATTCCAGGAGAGACCATTATCAGACGAAAGTGCAATATTTACACCACTAATTGTCATCTTCTGATAATTTCCACCAGCGGCAGCTAACTGTTTTTTCAGGCCAGCAGCAACGGAAAATGCACCTGCTGCCGGGTCGCCCTGCATAAACGGAAGCGGAGCTACCTCCCATGTTTTTCCAAAATCAGCGGAACGAAACGCACGGGCAACAGAACCACCAGTGACTAAATAACAGGAACCATCAGGATTTGCATCCAGACTGGTGCCGCTTGCTGCAAAAGCATATTCTCCGGAAACAAGATCAGGAACCCTGTCAGGTTTCAATCGTAACCATGTCCGGCCACCGTCTTTAGTTTCCAGAAGATATGGTTTCTCGTCCACCGGATCTCCGATAATCAAACCATGGTTTTTATCAAAAAAATCCATCCCATCGAAAAAAGCCTTAGGATCGGTATTCTGATACATCAGGTCCCATTTCTTTCCTCCATTAACTGTACGGTAGATGGCTGATCCCGTGCCAGGTCCCGCGCTCATAAGCAAAGCTTCCTTCGCTGAAAAGCCCTGCACATCACGAAAATCCAGCTTTCCTGCTCCGGGTACCGTATCATGAAACCAGCTAATTCCTCCGTTTCGGGTTACGGAAAACTCTCCTTTCGTACCCGAAACCCAAACCACTTTTTCAGCAACAACATCCAGGCCGCGAATTGTTCCGGTCATGCCCGACTGCTGGCTGTTGAAGCCGGATTGGGCGTGAAGGGCTGGGAAGAGGAAGAGAAAGAGGAGATATTTCATAGTTACTGATATTTTAGAGTTGACAGCTTAAAGATAAAGAAAAGCTGTCACCTCGTACTTAAGCTGTCACCTCGTACTAAAACTGTCACCTCATACTAAAGCTGTCAGCTGCGGCTTTGGATCAGTACCTCGAGAATCTGAATGGCGGCTTTCGGGATGCTGGTGCCAGGTCCGAAGATACCGACAACACCCAGATCATAAAGGTATTGATAATCCTGCGGTGGGATAACGCCACCAACGATGACCATAATATCATCGCGACCCAATTTTTTCAATTCCTCAATCACCTGTGGCACGAGGGTTTTATGTCCGGCTGCCAGACTGGAAATACCCAGTACATGCACGTCATTATCAACAGCATCTTTAGCGGCTTCTGCGGGAGTCTGGAACAAAGGCCCCATATCCACATCGAATCCGATATCAGCATAACCTGTTGAAACCACTTTGGCACCACGGTCGTGACCATCCTGACCCATTTTGGCTACCATTATTCTTGGACGGCGGCCTTCGAGGGCAGCAAACTTATCGGCCAGGTCACGGGCTTGTTGAAAATCTTCATTTCCCGTGTACTCTGATGCATATACTCCTGATATTGAACGTATCACAGCGTTATATCTCCCAACGATTTTCTCACAAGCATACGAAATTTCACCTAAAGATGCACGTTTTTTTGCGGCATCCACTGCAAGTTCCAACAGATTGCCCTCGCCAGTTTCCACGCAGCGGGTCAGAGCATCAAGCGACGCCTGGCATTCGGCTTCATTTCTTTCGGCACGAAGCTTATTCAGCCGTTCGATCTGCGACAAACGAACCTTGGTATTATCCACATCAAGGGTTTCGATAGGATCCTGCTTATCGAGTTTATATTTATTCACTCCCAGAATAGTATCCTGACCGCTATCGATGCGGGCCTGCTTGCGTGCTGCAGCCTCCTCGATGCGCATTTTCGGCACCCCGGTTTCAACAGCTTTCGACAT
>CAIXHD010000428.1 GCA_903919065.1 uncultured Bacteroidota bacterium | reverse complement strand
TGTCAAGTCATTAAATAAATTCCGCATCAATAAGGAGTTTCGCGGCGAATCGAACCGGAGAATGGATATTGCAAAAGAGGTTGCTGAAGAGGTTCTGGCTAAACGATCAGATTCTGGTATCACCTACCTTGATTCCGATGGTTCCTATCTTTTCAACCTGCATATTCTTAACCTTCAATCATTCCATGAACTTGAGGCATTTGCAACCGCATTGGCCGGAGAGCGTGGATTGGCAATCCTGCCCTATCAAACAGGGTTTGTCCGTTTTGCTATCGGTGATTATCTGGATGGTACAGATGCTTCTTATAAAATTTTCCGCAAAGAGCTGGAAACAGCAATGGAACTCTTCCTCAATTATTGGGATAAGTATCAGCAACTTCTTTCGAGTGATCCTTCCCGAACCAAAGATCCTTCTGCAATTCTTTCAGAGGTATTCCCAAAACAGAAAGGATCAGCTTATGCCCGAACCATACTTGCAGATTATTCCGCGGTATCTCAATTAAAGAAAACAGTTAACCGGTCACTGCGCATCCGCGATATCAAATCGGTTAACCTTCCCTTCCCGGCCGACTGCGGCGTAACGATTCACACCATTGCCACTTCAAAAAACAGTGTGATTGAGTTTTTCGACGAGATTGGCAACTGCCCTGACCTCGAATCCTTCGTCGCCAGCAAGGCTTTTACAAAAGTGTATGAAACGCTGCTTCCTCAGGTTTACAAGAATATTCCCGCTTTGCGAGATCTGGATTACAACGAGGTTACTGCACGATTTGGGAAAAGTACCATTCTAAAATATATCCACTCCAAAAAGGATTTTCAACCCGATCATCATATTCTGGATGAGCTTGATGAGCTGCTCATAATGAAAGAAATACTGTCGGAACTGGAGACTTTGCTTTTCTCTGATTTCAAAGTTAAACTACTGGCACTTAAAGTCAACGGAGATGATCTGGGAGGTGATCTTGCCCGACTGGAAGGCTATAATCAGATTCTGAAAAAATATATTGCCGAGTTATTCCTTCATTTCGGTTTGCCTTTTGATCAGCGTTTAAAGGAACCTGGACTGAAGGAACTTTTCAACCGCACTCTTGGTCTTTTCAGCGAAATCACAGGATTAAAGGCTGATACTTTCAACAGTTCACTCGGATTGATTGAATTGCGCGATCGCCTGAACCATTTTGATGCCCCCTTCGCCGCTGATCCAAGACCAGCCCTGGTTGAGATTACCTGGAAATTTTTCAGGGATGATGTGCTTAAAGCCGCATCCGGTACCGATCTTTTATGGATGGATTACCTTCTTAACGGAACAGAGGTCTTTGTCAGATCCTGGAAGAGTCGTGTCGAAAAACTTACTGAAAGCGTACGAAAACTCGGTGATGGTGAAGCCGCGCTGTTGGCTTCTTCCTATTTGCTCGACATATTCCCTGATGAATGCCGTTACATCTGGCAGAGCTGTCTGAAAGCGGGAGGTCAGCTGATTGGAACATCTGACCTGCCTGAAACAGTCAGAACTCAGGTGCTTTTCCTCACTGACAGGATGAATGCAACACGTTCAACCGACCTGTTTACGAGGTACAACCACTATCTGTCAAAAATGGTCCAATACGAATACCTGCCACAGAATTCATCAGTCAATGAGATGATTCAGCATGGCTATTCGCTGCATACCAATTTTAAAATGGATAATCTCATCACCCGTAAAGCTGAATTCAGCGAGCTCCGCTGGATTAACAGGGTTATGGAGCAATGCGGTGTAATTGCCGCGGAAAAGGATGTGCAGACGCATACTCGCATAGCAACTGATGCCAAGAAAAGAGAGTATCCATTCCACAAAATCGATCGTACCGGGTTCGAACCTGAGCCATTCGACCAATCAGGCAGCGGCACACCTCGGAATTTTATCAAGCAGATGAAGACCAGGCCAACTTCCGCTTTCTTTGGAAACCGCATAGCCAAATTCACCGAAACCCTGGATCCGGAAGATTACAGATGCAAAATTCATGACCAGGGCCTGGTTCGCGAATTATACATCTTCCATAAATCCTACCTGAAATACCTGACCGATAATTTCAGGCTCCTCGGGCCACAAACCATATCATTAGCTGAGGTTAAAGAATTTGTTCCGGACATCGTCCTGTTCTATGGCGCTCCGGAAAAAGTAATTTCCTATCCCCGGATTGGATATTTCGACATGAAAGGCCCTAACGGTAATATCAAAACCATCGTAACTCCTCTAAAACGCAAGGTGGACTACTTTGGCGATATCAAAAAACCGAGATTAACCCTGCTTAACGAAAAAGTTAAAGAACTTGGCGGTATGCCTGTGCACGGTTCACTCTTCGCAATCGAAGAAGAGGATGGAAGCCTGTTTGTGGTATTGATCAGCGGCGACAGCGGGGTTGGCAAATCAGAAATGCTTGCTGCCCTGATGCTGAAATGGTTACGAAGGAATCTCCAGGGTATCCGTTCTATTCGAATGATCGCAGGAGATATGCTGCATGTATTCCCGGATCAACAGGGAAACCTTTACGGAATCGGAAGTGAAATAGGTGATTTTTCAAGAGTTACGGATTTCGATCCGGATTTTATCAGACAATATAAAAGCCTTTTTGAAAGCAGTGCTGACAGCAACAAGGAGGACCTTAACTCACGCAGCACCATTTCTGGTCTGTGTGATATCAGAATGCCATTTAAAATAGATATATTCCTGACTGCCAGCAACTTTTCGAGAGATGAAGCCGGAATTCGCCGTTATGCAAACCCCGAAAACTTCATCCTCTACCGCGAGAGCCACGGTGAACGCAAAGAGAAATCAACCAGCTCGGATTATCCTCACATTCAGAGAACCCTGCTAAGATACACTGCAGATAAGCAGATTGTTGAACTATTAGGCCGCCATGGTTCGTATCTCGACGACATTCTTGACTGGATTCCGGATACCCAAACGGGCAAAGTTTATCTCGGCTCATCATTCAAAATGATGGACAAAATCGACCTGGAAGAGGTGGTTTCTGAGATCTTCCGCGGCAAATCATTTACGAAAAGCAACCAGACCTTTACCATAGGAAAAATCCGTTTCGATATCATTAAGAACCGATTCCTGGCCATTGCTTCAAGCGATGCCGGTGAAGAGACATTCCTTATCGACCGGGACTTTTTTGGAAAGATGTTCAATGCCCTTGCAAGTACACCTGCAGGAAATCCATTCATAGCAGAAGAAGAAGAGCTGGCTATCCGTCAGCATCTGATCCGGATACTAAAAGGTGGTTCAGATGGAGGCGGTCTTGGAAGGAAAATCCAGCTGGGTATCCTTTCAACCGATTTGGGTAAAAAAGGAAAAGAAATATCAGGACCGCAAAAGGCTGCCGATGATTTGCTCCGGCTGATCAGGGAGGTTCGGTTACAGAAACCTGAGATTTCACGCCACAAGCTGCTGGTCCGTCAGGCCATCCAGGAAAAATATGGGCAGATCCTTCCGGTAAATGAAGTTAGCGCGGAAATCTTCCGATACAATTTCTACCTGTATCAGATTGAAGGGATGAAAAAAGCAAAATTCGTCCGGCTCGATCAACAGGAAACTCCTGTCGACCTCAGCCGCCTACGCGGATTCAGTCCGGTAGATCCTGCTAATATTTTCAGCCCGCTTTTGCTGACTCCTAATTTAAGTATTGAGCTGAATGCGATCAGTGAGACCTATAAACAATTGATGGCCTTGCCAAACAGTCCCGAGTTTGCCTCCGGTTTTAGCGAACAGATTCCAGGTCTTTATGTTGCCAAAGGTTATAGTGAAGAGGTTGTAATCAATAACCTTATTATTCAGTTATTGCTGCTCAATGGGTTTATCAATGTAAATGATCTGGCCAGGGGAAGGATCAGCGAAAAAGTTAACCGGGAGACTGTTGCTTCAGCCAAATTTGCGATTTGCCAGTTATTGAGGCCAGAAGGCGCTGATAGCAACAAAGATTCCTAGGCCCATCAGGACCACTCCCGTAATGCGGAAAATTTTGGTGATCACGTTTTCAGTGATCACCGTGCGCAATCTATGGGAGAACAGAATCTTGAGGAGATCCATTGCCATCAGGGTAATTATGGTGCATGCGAAATAGTAGAGGATGTGCACCCCATGAAGGTCAAGGCTGCTGACAGCGACAATCATAGCGCCAAACCAGAAAATCAGCACCCCGGGATTAAGCGTATTTACTGCAAACCCTTTAACAACCAATATCACTATACCTACGCCACCTAATGGTTTTATCGTTTCAGATGGCTGTCTGAGAAAATAACTCAGGCCGAAAAATAGAAATGCTCCACCTGCCACCAGCTTAAAAATGACATTGTGTGAAATTGGCTCCATAAGTTCAGAGGCTCCGTAGTACGCTACAATAATACAGCTGATATCACTTAACCAGACTCCTGAATTAAGCAATATAGCTGGCCTTGCCCCACGCCTTAGAACCGTTTCCATAACAGTAAAAAAAGAGGGTCCCAGATAAGCACTAAGCAGAAGACCGGTAAGAACTCCCTTGATTAAAATATGCAGCATCATACCCTTCAAAAATAGACTTTTTTACATTATTCGCCACGCATGATCTTAATGGGTTTGAATTCATAACCCGCCGAACAGATAAAATATACTCCCGGAGATAATCCTGTCAAAGGAATTGTATTGGCGGTATTACCGTTTGCTTCAATCACCTGCCTGTCGACCTCTCTTCCGGAAACATCGAGTATTGAAAGATTGTACGTGCCAGGTTCAGCTATGGAAATATTAATAAAATCTTTAAAAGGGTTGGGATAAGCTAATATCAGGCTTTCATTGGAGAATCCAACCTGACT
>CAIXHD010000427.1 GCA_903919065.1 uncultured Bacteroidota bacterium | reverse complement strand
CTGCCCTCTGCCTTAGTTTACCAACATCTTCTTCGTCTTCCGATCTTCCTCTTCGGTGTTTCGCGTTTCGAAGGAGGACTCACGGGTCCTCCCCTACGGTCACCCGTCACCTGTCACCTGTCACTATTTTATCGTTACAATAAACCAAAGGAACGCAATCACGCACCCCACCAGCGCCCAGCTACCGAAGAAGCCGATGTAATCCACCCTCTTCCATTTGCGGAATTCCCAATTGCTGTGCGGGAACATTTTCTCTTTTTCAAATTGGGAAAAATTGGCACGTGCTTTTACAAGCGCAACTTCATCTTCCTCAGGATTGGGCTGAACCGGGGTATGGAGTTTTGCGAAGAAATTATCGAGCAACCCTTTTGGAATTGGTTTGGTAAACATCGAAATCAGGAAGAGCAGCAGGAATGGGAACAGCGCATCAAAGAAAAAACGAAGAGCTACCAACTGAGCTTTTGACAGATGCGTCAGATCAAATCCAAACCAGCTTACCACCCAGATCTCAGCATGAAACCGGTCGACCCCGATTTTTGGCGAGTTTGGATCATCCGGATTTTCACGTGCAACTTTATCAAAGAAGACGCCAACCGGAGCAATGGTCACACTTTTCTCAATTTTTTGTCCTACTGTCTGGGCTCTGCCGGCATCGACATCGCTTTGTAAAGCCTTGGTTTTAATGGAGGTTGTTTGTGCCTGAGTTTCCACAATCAATGCCGGATTGTGGTTAATGGAGCTGATCTCCGGAAAGAGGTTCGGGATTACTGCATAGATAGCAATACAGAGGGCTACCTGAACATAAACGGCCCATTTGGTCACCCTGCGCCAGATGAATCCGAGCCAGATAGAGGCTCCGAAAATTGCCGGTATCGAAATAATATATTGGAACAACTCCAGAAGGTTATCCACCACCAGGGCGATGCCGATACCGCCAAGCAGGGTTACTCCGATAACTACCCGCCCAACATTCAGATAATGCCTTTCCGATTTATCCGGATAAAATGGCTTATATAAATTCCTTATAAACAGTGCAGCATAGGAAATAGAGGTGCCGCTGAGTGTCGACATATTCGCCGCCAGAATCCCGGCCAGCATCAACCCGATAGCGCCCGGCACCAGAAGATCATTGGTCATGAATCCCCAGATCAGGTCGGGATCGCTCAGACTGCCTCCGTAGATGGCAATAGCAAGCAAACCTGCTAGTGCCCAAAATACCATGATCACGCGCTTGGTAAACATCCCGCCGATCATGCCGATACGCGCGGAATTTTCATTGGTGGCTGATCCGGCAGTTTGCATGCCGGTAACCACCGCCACTATCGACACAAGGTTCGCCAGCGACATGGCCAGGATCGTGTACCAGGCATACTCACTCATTGTTGCAGAGCCGAAAAGCTGGAACAGGTAATCCGGCACGCTGGCATGCAGACCGCTGAACCCCCCTACCCGATGCAGGCCGGCAGGTATCAGGATCATTGAAAATATCAGGATAAGAATTCCCTGGATCGCATCGGTGATCGCCGCTGCACGGAACCCTCCCATCATCGTGTATAATCCCACCACCAGCGCATATATCAGGTAAAACCAGATTTCATTGGTATAGGAATAAAATGAGTGCAGCTCCCCCTTCTTGTTTTTATCGGTGAGCACCTCAAACCGCGTTTGCTTTTCAGCAGTCAGTCCGGCGGCCAGTTCAGCCCTTAGTGCCTGAAATTCCTTGTATTCCGATATACTTCGCTGCTCAACCGGAGTGCAGGCTTCGATAGGTTTCGGAGTCATAGCCACCATGGTTTTTGCGGCAACCATGTACCCTACTCCACCACCCAATAAGGCCATCAGCAGGGTAAATACCGCATAACTGCCACCCAGAAATTTGCTGTTGAACCGCTCGGTAAAATAATCTCCGATGGTGGTTAGCCTAACGCGACGAAAGAAAAAGGTGGAAAACCAATAAAATGGCGTCAGAAAAAGCACCAGAAACTGTATCCACATTCCGCCGATCCCTTGTCGGTAAACCTCACGCGATACAGCAACCGCCTGATCGGCATTGGTTGACGTCCCAAAATTCAGAAAAAACTGATACGCCTTGCCGAGCTTTCTGCCAGCAAGAAAAAAGTCATCAGTATTCTTATTTTTTTTCTCTTGTTGCTTGCCGATATAAAGCATGACAACAATGAATACCACGATAATGGCGAGGTCGATGATGTGAAGGCCGAAGAGCATTTCGGTGAAGATTAGAGGTTAATATTGTGACGGGTGACGGGTGACGGGTGACTGTAGGGGAGGACCCGCGGGTCCTCCCATGTGGTCGGTGCACGAAGACGAAAATCGGGTTTCGAAGAAGAAGATCGAAAACCGGAGAAATGATCGAAGAGTTGTCATCCCCGCGAAGGCGGGGACCCCGTCCCTTACCACGTCATTTCTTTTTGTAAACATCCTATAAATATAGCCAGATTACCTGCATTTTGCTGCGTTTCAAGATTTTTTTGGTCTTATGTTAGTAAACCCAAATAACCTGAAAAATCCATCCAATGAACAAATCAATCCTTACCTGGATAATCCTGCCAGTTCTCTTTGTGGCTGGTGAAATTAAAGCCCAGAAGACCACAGATCTATATATGCCTCTGGAAATCAAGAGAGCCTATGCGAATGAAACCCGCAACGTTAACGGAACTCCGGGCAAAAATTATTTCCAGAATCGCACCGATTATTCCATCCGGGCAGAGTTCTTTCCGGAAACCAAAATTCTTACCGGTACGGAAACAATCACTTACAAAAACAGCAGCAAGGATTCTTTAGCCAGGCTGCGCTTCAACCTGTATCAGAATCTTTACAAAAAAGGAGCAGCCAGGGATGCTGACACGAAACCTGAAAACATCCATGACGGAGTCGAAATCCTTAATATGAAAGTCAATGGTTCTCCAATAGATTTAAAGTTTCTTCAGTTCTATTCCACGATAATGGTGGTTACCGTTCCCGGAAAATTAGCTCCGGGCTCGGAAACCATTATCGAGATTGGATGGAAACAAAAGATGCCGGAAACATTGGCTCGCCGGCAAGGCACATACGACAAAACAAACTTCTTTATCGCCTACTGGTACCCGAAAATTTGCGTATTTGATGATATTGATGGCTGGAATTCGGTGGGCCATCAGGGTAATGCCGAATTCTACGGCGATTTTGGGAATTTCGATGTTCAGATAACAGTTCCTGGCGGATATACCATCTGGTCATCGGGAGCTTTACTGAATGCAGAGGAAATTTTTACCGATAAATATCTTGGCAGGATAAAAAAAGCCTCAGTTTCAGATTCAGTGATCCATATAATTAATGAAAAAGACAGAATTGAAAATCAGATCACAAAACCGGGAGCCAAGCATATCTGGAAATATAAAACAGAGAACCAGACAGATTTCGCGTTTGGTGTAAGCAACCAGTATTTCTGGGATGCCACCAGTGTTCAGGTCGGAAATAGCAGGATTCCAATAAATTCGGCGTACAGCATCACCTCAAAAACCTTCAGCAAAGTGGCAGAGGTCAGTCGTCGATCTGTTGAGTCATTTACAAAGAATGCTCCCGGCATACCCCTTTCCGGGCAGACAGGTCAACGTATTCGAGGGAGGACCGAACGGCATGGAGTTCCCTGGAATCATCAACCAGGAAGATTACAGCAGTCCCGAGGAAATGACCATGGTAACCTCACACGAAATCGGTCATGCCTACTTCCCATTTAATGTGGGCATTAACGAGCAAAAATATGGATGGATGGACGAAGGGCTGATGACCTTTATCGGGTTCCTTGCATTTTCCGACATTTCAGGGGATACCAGCATGATGTTCAATAGCCTGCTGGCAGCAAAATACAATGAATCGGCAGCCACCGAAGGAGTGGATGTACCAACCATGTTAGTCTCGTACAGCCTTCCGGACATGACCTATGGATATGTTACCTACCTCAGGCCGACTGCTGTTTTCAGCCTTATGTATGATTATCTGGGAAAGGAAAAGTTCATGCTTGCGGTTAAGAAATTCTCGGATAATTGGGAAGGAAAACACCCGATCCCGTATGATCTGTTTTTCACCTTCAATGAAGTTGCCGGTGAAGATCTGGGGTGGTTTTGGAAACCCTGGATGTTCGACTTCGGATATGTCGATCTGGCCATCGGAAGAGTGGAAACCGGCAAGCCGGAAACAACGGTTACCATTGAAAACAAAGGGGGCTACCCGGTTCCCATCGTTTTGAATGTCACCTATAAAGAT